>CAIKVR010000050.1 GCA_903830915.1 uncultured Bacteroidales bacterium | reverse complement strand
TTGATTGCATCATAGTTTACTTTTAAGGATCGGTTAATTCCTTCTTCTATACAACAAAAGTAAAGAAATAACCTATTAATATTCTCTAACTGCAAACTAAGGGATTGCATCGTGTGGCAGGTAAGTTGGTAAGTAAAAACAATAAACAAAATAAATAAAATATAGGTGAAAAAGGTTTATTGGATATTGTGTTGATGATTTAAATTTGTTGCCACACGATGCAATTCGTGCGGCAGCGTGGTGAGCAAAAGATGAAATACATTTATTTAAAGTAAAATGCAATCTCATTCGTCTTAATGAACATTACATCCCTTTTAAAGAACATTTGCAGATATTCTTCAAAATAACATTTTCATTTTCGGGCATTTAACTGTATCTTTGTATCCATTTTAGAATAAAATAAATAATTGCTAATGATAATCGCGGAAAACGAACAAATTGTAAATAAAATTGTTGAAGGTATACAAGAACGAAAGGGTAAAAAAATCGTTATTGTCAACCTAAATAAACTTAAAGAAGCTCCCTGTAGTTATTTTGTAATATGCGAAGGTGACTCCAACGTACAGGTAAATTCTATTGCACATTCCATAAAAGACTGGGTTCAGGAAAAAATACAGGTAAAACCGTATGCCACAGATGGATTTGAAAACTGCGAATGGATAGCAATGGATTACGGACAAATTATTGTTCATGTTTTCCAACGTGCAACCCGTGCATATTACGACATTGAACATTTATGGTCGGATGCTGATTTAAAGTTACTGGAAGATATTCTCTGATTATCGTACACTTATTCTCACAAATTATTATATTTTTTTTCACTCTCAACATGATAGATTAATGGAAAATAAAAATCCTATTCCAAAACCGATTAAACCTGCCGGAAAAGCTCCAAAATTCAATATTACCTGGATTTATGGAATTATTATTCTTTTTTTAGTTGCATCTTATTTTTTCAAAGAAAATGTACCCACTGTACAAGTTCCTTTTACTACTTTCAAAGATTATGTGAAACAAGGCATGGTTGCGAAAGTAGATGTGTACAGTTCCAAAAATGAAATTGAAGCACAGCTTATTAATTATACTCAAATTGCAAATGACACTACAGCTCTACGCAGAGCTTTTGGAGAAAATTACAAGTCATTTGAGCATAATCAAAAATCATTGGTTGACTCCTTAATCAAAAAGGATAATCAGACGATGAAAAAGATATTTGGTGATAAATATGAGTTGTATGCCAAAGACAGGATAGTTACTGTAAGTGTTCCTGCTGAAGAATTTTCACGCTTTGCTCAATCAGCCGAAGAAAAGCTGGGAATAAAAGTGGGCGTTGAATACAAAGACAGTCGCAACTATACGGATATTTTTATTACCGTAATTTTACCTGTGCTTTTAATGGTTTTTCTATTTGTTTTCCTTACACGTCGTATGTCGGGTATGGGTGGAGGTGCCGGAGGAGGCGGAATATTTAATGTCGGAAAATCCAAAGCACAACTATTTGATAAAGGCGACACCACCAATAAAATTACTTTTAAAGATGTAGCCGGTTTGGCTGAGGCAAAGCAGGAAATTGAAGAAATTGTATCTTTTTTGAAAAACCCTTCAAAATACACCGAACTTGGGGGTAAAATTCCTAAAGGCGCTTTACTTGTAGGCCCTCCGGGAACTGGAAAAACATTGTTAGCCAAGGCAGTAGCCGGTGAAGCAGATGTTCCGTTCTTCTCCATGTCCGGCTCTGATTTTGTGGAAATGTTTGTAGGTGTGGGTGCTTCGCGGGTTCGTGATTTGTTCCGTCAGGCTAAGGAAAAAGCACCTTGTATTATTTTTATTGACGAAATAGATGCTGTAGGTCGTGCCCGTGGTAAAAATCCGAATATGGGCAGTAACGATGAACGTGAAAATACCCTCAATCAGCTTTTAACTGAGATGGATGGTTTTGGATCGAACAGTGGTGTAATAATACTTGCTGCTACCAACCGTGCTGATATTCTGGACAAAGCATTATTACGTGCCGGACGTTTCGACCGTCAGATTCATGTAGATTTACCGGATGTGAACGAGCGCAAACAAATTTTCAATGTACATCTCCGTCCTATTAAAATAAATGATACGGTTGATGTAAACTTCCTTGCACGTCAAACTCCGGGTTTCTCAGGAGCGGATATAGCTAATGTATGTAATGAAGCAGCTTTAATTGCTGCCCGTAAAGATAAAACCTTTGTCGAAAAACAGGATTTTCTGGATGCTGTTGATCGTATTGTAGGTGGCTTGGAAAAGAAAACTAAAATTACTACAATAGCCGAAAAGAAATCAATCGCTTACCACGAAGCAGGTCATGCCACTATCAGCTGGATGACTGAACATGCTAATCCGCTGGTAAAAGTGACTATCGTTCCTCGTGGGGAAGCCTTGGGTGCAGCCTGGTACTTACCTGAAGAACGTCAGCTAACAAACCGTGAGCACATGCTTGATGAAATGTGTTCAACGCTTGGTGGACGTGCTGCTGAAGAAATTTTCCTGAAACAAATGTCGACAGGTGCAATCAATGATTTGGAACGTGTAACCAAACGTGCTTATGCAATGGTAGCTTACTTCGGAATGAGTGATAAACTGGCTAATATGAGTTATTTCGACTCTACAGGAAATTCAGATTATGGATTTACTAAACCATACAGCGAAAAAACTGCCGAATTAATTGATTCAGAGGCAAAAGAAATTGTTGCAGTTGAGTATGAACGTGCAAAGAAGATTTTAAAAGACAATGCCAAAGGTCACAATGAATTAGCTGAATTACTGATTGAAAAAGAAGTAATTTTTGCTGAAGATTTGGAAAAGATTTTCGGGAAACGTCCATGGACCTCACGCAACGATGAATTGATGGCTCAAAACGGTAATCAAGATGAATTGGAAGAAATACTGATTGAACCAGAAGAAGCTGCTTTACCTGAATCAACAAAAGAAAGTAAATCATAAAAAACAGAATAAAATGTCGGATAATTCCCGTCAGGAAATATTAAACAGAATAGCAGCAGTTCGTCCAAAACGGGTTGCTGCTGTTGAAGTTCAGCGAGTTGATTCAGAAGAGATTTACAAACCGGTGATGCCAGATGCCATAAGTTGTTTCAAATCAGAACTGGAAGCTATTAACGGTCAATGCATTGTGTGTGAAAACGAATCAGAAATCATACTAAAAATAAAAGAATTTCTTGATTCAAAAGGACTTTCTACTGTTTTTTGTCGTGACTCGGGTATTGCAAAAACACTTTCAGAAGCAAAAATTTCACACACAAATAATCCTGCAGATTTTGAAACCATGCAGGTTGGAATAACTGCCTGCGAATATTTAGTCGCCCGAACTGGAAGTGTTTTAGTAACTTCTGCTTCAGAATCAGGACGGCAAATGAATGTTTTTCCTCCAATCCATTTGGTAGTTGCACATACTTCTCAGTTGGTTAATTACCTCACTGAAGCATTGGTAGCCCTGCAGAATAAATACGGAAAAGACTTACCATCTACAATTTCCACCATCACCGGTCCAAGTCGTACTGCCGACATTGAGAAAACACTCGTTCTTGGTGCTCACGGACCAAAAGAATTTGTCGTTTTTCTTTCCAAAATCTAAAGTTTTGTTATCTTTGTAGCATAAATCCGGTTGGATTTATACACTCCATTTCTGATAACCAATTTTCGAAACACAATGAATAACTTTGTAAAACGAACTCTGAGCGGAGCTATATTTGTTTCGTTGATTGTTGGATCTATTTTACTCAGTCCTGTAACTTTTGCACTGTTTTTTGCAATAGTGAGCGGATGGGCTGTCTATGAATTCCACAAACTGACCAACATTCAAGCCGATGTAAAGATTAATTATGGATTAGCAGTTTCAGCTTCTGTACTTTTATTTGCATGCTCGTATGTAAATGCTTCAGGATTGTTTAATTTTCCCGTATATTCAATATATGGATTGTATTTTATATTGATTTCTGTTTCTGAACTTTATCTCAAGAAAACTAACCCTATACACAATTGGGCTTATTTTGTTCTTGGTCAGGCTTTTATCGCACTTCCATTCTCTTTGCTGAATAATATTATCTTTATTCAGGGTTTACAACCGATGATTTTGCTGGCAGTTTTTGTAAGCATTTGGGTGAACGATACAGGTGCTTATTTAGTTGGGGTAACAATAGGAAAACATCGACTTTTTGAACGTATATCGCCTAAAAAATCATGGGAAGGCTTCTTTGGTGGGGCATTTTTTGCGTTGATTTCCGGATACATTTTTTCTTTGTATATTAAAGATTTAAGTCTTTTTCAATGGCTTATTTTCTCAGAGATAATTGTTGTTTTTGGTACGTTTGGCGATTTAACCGAATCGTTATTGAAACGTACTCTCAATGTAAAAGATTCAGGGAATGTGATCCCCGGTCATGGAGGATTACTCGATCGATTTGACAGTATGTTACTTGCAGCACCGGCTGTATATATATTTCTAAGTTTGTTATTTAGTAAGTAAAAAAAAAGAAGACACAATACAGAGTTCAACTAAAAAACACAAATATGCCAAAGATGAAATATGATTTTGAAGAAATACGCTGCTACCACGATGAAGAAGTGCATGAAGTGTTGAGTAGACTAATTGAGGAAAAGCAGTTCATGAAGGTCTTAAGTACGGTGTATCCGTTGTTACCAAAAGAGGTAATAAAACAGCGCTTATTGTCTTTCCACGATAAATACAGTTTCCAAACAGATATGGTATATCCTTTCCTTCAATACCTTGAAGCGAATATGACAAAAGGTATTACTCTAAAAGGACTTGAAAAAACAGATAAATCAAAACCTTATTTGTACATATCCAACCATCGCGACATTATTCTGGATTCAGCATTATTGTGTTCTAAACTCATTGAACAAAAAATGAACACAGTAGAAATTGCCATTGGTGACAACCTGCTGATTTTCCCATGGATTGAAGATTTGGTACGCGTAAATAAAAGTTTTATCGTGAAACGTGGGTTGAGTGCCCGCCAGATTCTGGAAAGTTCACAACGACTATCGGCTTACATTCACCACACCATAAATGACAAACAACAATCTGTTTGGATTGCTCAGCGTGAAGGTCGAGCAAAAGATTCCAACGATCGCACTCAGGAGAGTCTGCTTAAAATGTTCAACATGTATGGTAAAGGTAGTTTCACGGAAAATCTTTCCGAACTAAATATCTGTCCATTGAGTATTTCGTATGAATATGACCCCTGTGATTTTCTGAAAGCCAAAGAATTATATCAACGTTACCTGAATCCAGAGTTCAAGAAGCATCCAATGGATGACCTGTTAAACATGCAAACCGGCGTAATGGGTTATAAGGGGCGTGTAGTGTATCAACTTACAGGTGATATTCAGAATGAATTAAAAGAAATTGCAGCTCAAAGCGGAAACAAAAACGAACAAATCAGACTAACAGCTGAACTAATTGACCGCAGAATTCATTCGGGGTATAGCATTTTTGCTATTAATAAAGTAGCTTACGACTTACTCAACCGCTCCAACCGCTTTGAAGGTGAGTACAGCACCATGGAAAAACTTGATTTTGAGCGTTATTTGTCACTCCAGATTGGTAAAATTGAGTTGGCTGACAAAGATGAAGATTTTCTAATGACCAGACTACTCGAAATGTATGCAAATTCGCTGATTAATCAGTTGGAAGCTATATAAATTGATCGAAAAGTTGTAGAATACATTTAGAGTAGATCTTTGTAACTAAATACTTTCTACAACTTTTCTATCAATTTTTAATTGTGCTATTAATTCATCAACGCTGTTGAATTTTTGTTCGTCGCGTATTTTGGAGAGGAATTCCACTTTGATAATTTGATTGTAAATATCCTGATTGAAATCCAGAATATGCACTTCTAGGCTGGTATGGTAGCTGTTGTTAAGTGTAGGACGTGTACCTATATTCATCATACCTTTGTACAAAGATTCGTTGTGATAAACCTTGACTGCATAAACACCAAAAGGAGGAATGAGTTTATCGGCATCAAGAGGTTGCAAATTAGCAGTAGGAAAACCAATTTTACGACCCACTTTGAAGCCATCAATCACTTTTCCTTCGAAAGAGTAGGGGTAGTTCAGCAGTTTGTTGGCATGATCAATATCGCCCTGCTCAATAGCCAGTCGTATGTTCGACGAACTTACATGGCGGTCTTCGGCAGTTTTATAACGCCCAGCCTGAACCACTTCCATTTCCAATATTTCGCAGTAATGCTTGTATTCAGCAAAACCATCCGCGCGGTTATGTCCAAAGCGGTGGTCATGACCAACAAGTAAGGTTTTGACATGGTATTGTTCTTTCAGAAATGTTTTCAGAAAATCATATGCAGAGAGTTGTGCCAATTCCGGTGTAAAATCAAGCACCACGCAGCGATCGATGCCGGTAGATTCAAGCTGTTCCAGCTTTTCGGACAAAGTAGTGAGCAGTTGCGGTTGATAATCGGAATTAAGTACTTTGCGAGGATGAGTATTGAAGGTAATAACCAGACTTTGCAAATTTCGTGCCTTAGCCAGCGCTTTCAGTTCCTCAATCAGAAACCTGTGACCAGCATGTACACCATCGAAAAATCCAACTGTAGCAACGTAATTCAATTAATAATTAAAAATTAAGAATTAATAACTTTGGCATTTTTACAACCAACTATAAACTCAAACAACTACTGACTACCAGCTATAAACTACTAACTAACCAGCTTAAGTCTTCCTTTACATCCACCAAATAACTCCGAATTCCGAGCTTCATGGCCTGGTCAATGTTTTTTTGTCCATCGTCCAGAAACAGACATTCTTCCGGTTTCACTCCGGCATCGGCCAACAATGCTTCAAAAATTTCGGCATCGGGTTTTGCCATTTTCATATCGTAGGAGTAATAACATTTTTCAAAGATATCCTCCACTTTCAGTCCATAACGGGCAAATTCGTTGACAGCACTGATTTCGATATGAATAGGATTAGTGTTGCTCAGCAATAGTAAGCGGTATTTCTTTTTCAATTCAAGCAGTAAATCGATTTTATATGCAGGAATATCAACTAAAAAAAGACACCATGCATCAATAATTTGCTGGTCGGTGAGCGGAATGGCAGCCAGTTTGCGAACTTCGTTACAAAATTCAGGAATACCAATTTCGCCCTTTTCAAATTGAAGAAAAAAACCTTTTTGACCAAAATTACTTAATTTATCTTCGAAGTTCTCAACGCCAAGTTCCTTGAATCGCTGAATACAACAATCTAATTCAAGGTTTATCAATACACCCCCGAAATCGAATATGATGGAGCTAATATTTTCAGATAGAATCATGTGAATTTGTAAATTTTGCCTAAAGGAAAAGCTATTTCGTAAGGTTCTGAGAAATCTAACGAATCCGAATCCGTTGACCTTTTTTAAGTTTAGCTTTGGTTTTTAGTCCGTTCAATTTGCAAAGAGATTTTAAACTCATACCATTACGTGCAGCCACTTTTTTTAAAGTATCTCCCTTTTTTACTTTGTAATACCTAACAGCAGAAGCATATTTATGAACCTCATGTTGATAATAAAACGAGTTCTTTTTGGTAAGCAGGTATGTTTTTGCCAGTACCAAACCTGTATTGAAATTAATTATATGTTCGGGATTAATGGCATTTCCAATATAACGGGTTTCGAAATGAAGGTGAGGACCTGTTGAATGTCCTGTATTACCTCCAAAAGCAATCAGTTCTCCACCCTTTACGTTTTGATTAAGTGCCACCAAAACAGCTGACAGGTGAGCATAAACTGTCTCCAATCCATTATCATGTCTTACCACAATATAATTACCGTATCCGCGACCTTCGTAGTTAATAATCCTTATTTTACCGGAAAATGCACAAACTACTGAATCACCTACTTTAAGGCGAAGGTCGGTACCGTAATGAAAACGATAGCGGCGGGGACCAAACACGGAAGTAACCGCACCTCGCACTGGTACAAAGAAATTGGAAACATCTATTCGTACTGAATCAGGCAGACTGTCAATCGGAATTTTATATGGATTCACGTGGTCGCTGGTCCAGATATCATTGTAGATATCCTCAGCCGGGTGATTCTCCATCAAGTCATCCGAGTTATCGTTCAACATTTCTTTGTAAATGTTGTTGGTTGTATCTTTTTTAGGGATTAACGAGAAATTATTCAACTGAGAATAACCCCCAAAAGTTGAGAGAAAGAAAGCGAGAACAGGTATGTATTTTTTGAGGGAAAAGAGCATTTGTAATTAGTTGGTAGTTTATAGTTGGCAGTTTATAGTTCGTAATTGTTTTGTCAATCTAAATTTCACAGACTACCAACTACTTACTATAAACTATTGACTAGTTTATATTTCGTCGTTAGCGTATAAAAAGTTTATATTGTGTTGGTCGAAATCAAAGATTTCTTTTTCGTTGAAAAACCGATCTAATTCAGCTTTGGCATTTTCAACCGTGTCGGAAGTATGGATAATATTTTCCTGTACACTTACGCTGAAATCTCCACGAATTGTTCCAATTGATGCTTCACGACCGTTTGTTTTTCCGGCCATTTCGTGTACAATATGCACAGCATCAATACCTTTCCAGCAACAAACAATCACAGGAGTAATCATCATTGAGTCTTTAATCCGTTTAAAAAACGGGCGTTGGACTAAATGGGCATAATGCTCAACCAGAATTTCATCGGTCAGCTGCATCATTTTTATTCCGCACAATTGCAATCCTTTACGCTCGAAACGGTGAATAACTTCACCGATAAATCCTCGTTGAATGGCTCCGGGTTTAATAATTACAAGTGTTTTCTCCATGATGTTGTATAATTTTATAAGAAATTGATCAATTGAAAATTGTTTATTGCTCTCCAAAATTAAAGAAATGCGCTTAGCGGTCAAAACAAATTCAAGTTTCTTAACTTATAGAACCCCAATTTAAGGTATTTGTCTTCAATTTTCGTAATTGTGATGCCATAACCCGATTCTCGTTCTTTTCGAGTTTCATATCGTCTTCCAGAATTTCCATGGCGGCTTTACGGGCAATCTCCAGCATACGTCCATCCTGAGCTAAATTGGCTATTTTCAATTCAAAGGGCACACCACTTTGCTGTGTTCCTTCCAAGTCGCCGGGACCGCGTAACCGTAAATCGGCTTCAGAAATCTCGAAACCATCATTGGTACGCACCATGATTTCCATACGTTTACGGGTATCAACTCCTAGCTTATAATCTGTCAATAATATGCAAAATGATTGTTCTGCACCACGACCGACTCTGCCACGCAACTGATGCAACTGCGACAGTCCGAATCGTTGCGCGCTTTCAATCACCATCACCGATGCATTGGGCACGTTCACGCCCACTTCAATCACCGTGGTGGCCACCATTATCTGTGTTTCGCCCGACACGAATTTCTGCATTTGATATTCTTTTTCAGCGGGTTTCAATTTGCCGTGAACCATGCTGATTTTGTAGTTTGGAAATACTTCACGCATGTATTCATAGCCGCTTTCCAGGTTTTGCAGGTCGCTTTTTTCGGATTCCTGTATCAGTGGATAAACTATGTAAACCTGCCTTCCGACTTGCACTTGTTTGGCAATAAACTGATTGAGTCCCTGCCGTTTATTTTCGTAATAATGATAGGTTTGAATTGGTTTTCGTCCGGGCGGAAGTTCATCAATTACCGATACACTCAAATCGCCGTACAGTGTCATAGCTAATGTGCGAGGAATGGGTGTAGCGGTCATCACCAAAATATGTGGCGGATTGACATTCTTTTTCCAAAGCTTCGAACGTTGTTCCACTCCAAAACGGTGTTGCTCATCAATAACTACCAACCCAAGATTTTTAAACTGTACTGCATCTTCAATCAATGCATGTGTGCCAATCAGGATATTTAATTCACCGTTTCGAAGTTGTTCGTGTATGGGTTCACGTTTTTTTGCAGTGACCGAGCCGGTAAGTAAAGCAATATTAAGACCAATATCGCCCAAAAATTCTTTCAGACTTGCAAAATGTTGTGTTGCTAGAATTTCAGTAGGAGCCATGATGCAGGCCTGAAAACCATTGTCAATGGCAATCAGCATAGCCATCAATGCCACCAGTGTTTTTCCACTACCCACATCGCCCTGAAGCAGACGGTTCATTTGTCTGCCTGAAGCCACATCCACACGAATTTCACGAATTACCCGTTTTTGAGCATTAGTCAGTTCAAAAGGCAGATAATCTTTGTAGAATGCATTAAAATAATGACCTATTTGCCCGAATACGAACCCCCGAAAATGCTGGTCGCGCCACTTGGTTTGCTGCAGAATGTTAAGCTGAATGTAAAACAATTCCTCGAATTTCAATCGTTGGCGGGCTTTTTTGAGCAGGTCGGCATTTTTAGGAAAATGAATATTCACCAGCGAATCAGTTAGATTCAGTAGTGCAAATTTCTGCAGCAAATAACCAGGAAGGGTTTCGGGAATGCCGCTCCGAATGGATTGAACCAGCGGAAAAAGAATTTTCTGAATCATTTTCGAATTCAGAAAGCTGTTCTTCATCTTTTCCGAGGTGTTATAAAAGGGTTGCAATCCCATTTGCTCAGGTGGCGGCAGCTGCGACGGAAGGTCTATTTCAGGGTGTTGCAGATTAAATTTGCCGTTGAAATACGTTGGTTTACAGAAAACCACATATTCAATGCCCGTTTTATATTTATCTAAAATAAAGCTGATACCCTTAAACCAAACTAACTCTATTGTGTCGCGTCCGTCGGTGAAAATAGCTACAAGTCGCTGTTTCAGACCCTCACCAACTTTTTCGAACCGAATTATTTGCCCTTTTACCTGAATAAAAGGCATTTCTTCGGAAATTTCGTGAAGGTAATAAAAGCGGCTGCGGTCGATGTATTTGTAGGGATAATGTCGCAACAAATCCTCAGCCGAATGAATGTCGAGTTCTTTCGCCAGCAAATCAGCCTTTTTCGGTCCAACACCGGGCAGAAACTTTATGTCCTGATAAGAGAGATCCATTATCCTGCAATATATTTCCCAAACGGGATTTTCCTTAATACAAAAATGATACCGAACGAACCCGCAGTCACTGCAATAGTTAGCAAAGGCAATGAGAACATAGGATGCGTGAATTTCCAGTAAATTCCGTTATCGAATAAATCACTGATAACCAGAATATGAACCAGATAAATGCCATAACTGTAATTGCTGATACGGCTGTTAATCAACCAAATAAACCTGTTCTTTATTGTGCTGCCTTTTATCCACAGAAACAATGAAATGGACTGAATCATTGTATTAACTGACAAGTAACTGTACATGCTAAGATCCAATTTATGAGCTTTCTCACTAAAAAACCAGGTTACAACAGCTGAAACAACGACACTTATTGCAAAAACAGTCCCAGCAAAAAATCTTATCTTTACCGGGTTTGTTCGTAAATAATACAAATAGTAACCCAGCACTAAATAGCCGGAATAAAGAAAATATCCCAAAAACTTCGTGCCGTAATCACCGCCCCAGCTATACATATTGAGCGGAACAGATTTAAGCGCATAAGAAAGGATTACCCAAAATAACAACACATTAGAAAGCATTGACATGTTCAGTTTTTTCAGTCCTTTGTTCAAAAACGGAATAAAAAGGTAGATAAATACAATCATGTAAATGTACCAGAAATGCTTTGAAACACCTTCTTTCAGAAACAGATTTACGCCCCAGGAAAGTATCGAATGAAAATCTTGTGGTTGAGTTTTTACAGAAAGTGTTGCCCAGCGATACATCCAGTAAACGACCAACCAAAACAAAAAAGGAATCAGCACCCGTGAAAAACGGCGTTTGTAAAACTCAGAAAGGTTATATTCCTTTCCAAGCAAGGTAGCTCCACTGAGCATCAAAAACAGAGGAACTGCAAAGCGCACAGCACTATCCAACACATTTCCAATCCACCAATACGGCATATTTTTGCTCCATGTCATATTCACCAGCGGCGAGGTTACATGAATCAGAATCACCCCGAGCATGGCTAATGTTCGGAGTGAATGGAGGTATTGGATGTTCGGTTTATCGGACATTATTACATAAATGATTCCGCAATTTTCAAATCGAATTCGGTTGTGATTTTGATATTCTCCCGATTTCCTTCAACCAATTGAATTTTAACACCCAAAGCTTCCACCACCGATGCATCATCAGTGAATAGCGGAGAAAAATCCTGTTCGTAGGCTTTCTTCAGTAATTCAGTATCAAAAATCTGAGGTGTTTGAACCAGTTTATAAACATTACGGTCGAGGGATTGACTGCCGGTTTCAGTCAGTTGCCGGATGCTGTCCACCAAATCAATTACCGGTATGGCTGTTTTGTGTTTCTCAGCAGCATCAAATGATCGACCAATGGTTTCTATACTTACCAGCGGACGAACACCATCGTGAACCGCTACCAGTGAAGGTACAGTAACTGCTTCCAACCCATTTTTTACTGAATGAAAACGGGTTTGTCCGCCGGCAACAATCTGATGTATAATATTAAAATTATATTTCACGCAAAGCTCTTTCCAAAAATCAATCTGAACCTCAGGCAACACAAGTATCAACTTCATGCTAGCATCAAACCGATAAAAAACTTCGAGGGTATGCATCAATATTGGCTTGCCCTGAATTTCAATAAACTGCTTGGGAATATCGGCATTCATACGCTCTCCTTTCCCTCCGGCAACAATTAGGGCTATGTTGGTTTTCGTCATAGTTTTTAAATTTAGCAAGAACAAAGATAAGCAATAAGCAATTAATAATTAATAATTCATAATTAAAAAATCTCATTTTTACTCACAGACAGCTAATTGTAATGCAATGTTTGAATTAATATCATAAATCTGAGAGAAAACCCATAACAATTTTATAACTTTGCAGCCTAAAATTTCAAAAAGAATGAGTAACAGATTTCTTCTATTTTGTGTCGTTTTGTTTTTAGTAGTCAGCACCTTATCAGCTCAGGAAAATACTGAAACAAAGAAAAATAATATCTTTGCAGCACTCAGGTCAACCGATTCCAGCACCAAAGCCACTGTAAAGATTGTTCAGGATAAACGAATTGAATCGTTGCTTGTAAATAAAAAAGTTGCGGCTCAGGAATTGACGGCAAGTGGTTTTCGCATTCAGGTTTTCTCAAGTAACATACAGAAAACTGCCAAAAACAATGCATTTGGTATTGAAAAACAAATTCAGGAATTGTTTCCAGAGCTGCCTGTTTATGTGAACTACACATCGCCGTTCTGGAAAGTCAGAGTTGGTGATTTCAAATCGAAAGCCGATGCTCAAATGGCAAGGAACAAGCTGACAGAAGCTTTTCCGAATCTCAAATCAGAAATTTATGTTGTTCCCGAACAAATAAACGTAACTCCTCCCCAAAAAACAAATGATGGACTTTAATATAAACCAGCCGGTTCCTTTCGAAGACGAGAAAACCGCCAAAATTGCCGAACATTACCTCGAAATAATTAAACTTTTGGGCGAAGATGCTGGCCGTGAAGGATTATTGAAAACACCTGAACGGGTTTCGAAAGCCATGCAGTTTCTGATGCAGGGTTACGAGCAAATTCCCGAAGATATTATTCAATCGGCCATGTTTACCGAAGATTACCGCCAAATGGTAATTGTAAAGGATATAGATTTTTATTCCATGTGCGAACATCACATGCTCCCATTTTTCGGGAAAGCACATGTGGCTTACATCCCCAATAAAAAAATTACCGGACTAAGCAAAATTGCCCGAATTGTAGAAGTTTTTGCCCGCCGCATGCAGGTTCAGGAACGCATGACAACCCAGATTAAGGAATGTATCCAAAAAACATTGAACCCTATGGGCGTAATGGTAATTATTGAGGCTCAGCACCTTTGTATGCAAATGCGTGGTGTACAGAAACAACATTCCATCACCACCACCTCCGATTTTACAGGAGTTTTTGAACAAGCAAAAACCCGCGAAGAATTTATCAATCTGATAAATAAGAAGTAGATTTATTCCAATATAAGTAATGGACGGAATATATTCTTTGCAAGCAAAGCGGCAAAGCAGAGTGGTCGTATTTAAAAGAATAAATAGAACGCGGATGGAACGCCGACTTGACGGCATTCGCTGATATAGCTGATATACACCGATAAAAAACCACTTATTTAACAGTAATTATAGTCATGCAAGCATGACTATAAGACTGTAAATACATGAAAATCATCCCGATTTATCGGGATTAAAATCCGTTTTAAAATCCGTTCTGTCAGCGTAAATCCGCGTACCATTCTTTTTCTTCAGTAAAAATCACTCGCTGCCGCACGAATGTTTCGTGTGGTATTAATTATTTATTTGTTTCCCACGCGAATACAATCGCGCGGGAGCACATGTATATCCTTGAGCACGGGAAACATATTCGAATGTCAATGTAAAAAAATGTAAAAACGAGGCGATAGAAGGTGGTGTGCCGGCTTCTCCTGGGACTATTGGCATAACATTAACAGCTTCGACTTAATATGTCAATTGATAACCCGCGAGGCATTCGTAGAGGCGCCACAGGCGCAACTGGACCGGCAGGACCAATTGGCCCTACAGG
>CAIKVR010000049.1 GCA_903830915.1 uncultured Bacteroidales bacterium | reverse complement strand
TAAATAGGCACCAATAAGCCCACTCACCAAAAAGGTCTTTCTACTTTTTGGTTGTCCGGTAATTACACTAATGTCGCCAATAGAAAACATACGTGTTTCGCCTTGACAAATAACCGCTTCATTCATAGGTATAATATCGTTAGCATGAACAAAAAATTTAGACAAATCACTTTGTTTGGGTTGAAAATTATAAGTCTCTTCCATCACATTAAATCATTAATGATTAAATTTATTGGCTCAACTTTAGCTCCCATTCCGTCCATATTATCAATAAAGATATCCATGGCTCCGAATGTTCCGAAAGCCAGGTTAGCTCTTTTGTTGACAATTCCAATAATAGGTCGATCGGTATAATTTTCCTCCAGAGGCTGATACATTAATAATCCGTTACAACGATATTTTAAGGCAGTATCAAAGGCAAGTATCGCATATTTACCAAACTCAGAATGAATGATGTTTGTATTTCTCAATACAATTGGCAAAATTTCATTTTCAAGGAAAAGAATTTCTTTTTGAATTTGTTGGTATGCAAATTCATTCTTCACAGAAAGAAGAAACTTTTTCTTGTTCTCTATCATCTTGCGTAACGCAAGGACTTCGTGGCTGTCGTAGTACATCATAAGGCTAGAAGTATTAGAAGTGACTGAAACAATCCTTTGAATGAGTAGGAGATAGGTGGATTTATCGTTTTCATGTTACTTTCTCCATCTATCATTTAGTTCGCAATCTTTTTCTTCGATATACTCTTCAGTAGTCTTCACTCTATTAGATAAAAGCCAGTTTAGAATTTCATCTCGTTTAAAAATAACTTTTGCATTTTTTTTATAGAATGGTATTTTCCTTTCGCAAATCATTTTATTGATAGTATTTACCGCATATCCTGTCAGTTCACTGCAGATAATTTTCCCAAAAGTATCTGGAAAGTCATCTTTTGTTGGTGAAAGTTGAATAGGCAAAGGCTTAATCATTAAATTTAATAGTTCTTTGAATTGGCCAATCGATAATGCAGCTAAAGGTGTTTCGTTAGTTGGTTGAAATTTTGTTTCCATGATTTGAATTGTATTTTTCGTATTTTGAACTCACAGTAGCCGGCCGGAATACTGTTTGTTTCATGCTGCAAAATTGGGCATAAAAAAACCCCAACTTGGTGTAAGTCGGGGTAAGTCGGTGTAAGTCGGGGGAAAAGAATAATAATTTTCTAATATTTACATGTATTTTTGAAGTTCTCTGAGGTCCTTCTCAGCTTCTGTCGAATCGATATTGTTTGACTTTAAGTATTTTATTACTTCAACAAAGGTTTTCTGCCTAGCAAGTTCTGTTCTATTTGAGTTTTCTGTTTCGGATCCTTTACCATGAATTCTATAATCGCGAATTAGATTCAGATTATATTTCTCAATAAGTTTTCTAGGATGTCCAACACCCCCGAATTTAGCTAATACAGACTTTCCATTTTTGCTGTTAATACCGATACCTTGATAAAAACAAATAAGTGAAATGAATGAATGTGAAAGAGTGGTTTCTGTTATATCGATTTCATTTTTTTTAATATCACAACCTTTTATTAACTCTTCTTTCTTTATTAGAGGCGTAATTTCAGTAATAAACCTTTTTTCATCCTCGAACCATTTCTCAATCATTCCTCTGAATTTTTCGTCATCACAGTTCGTATCTGTTTTATAGCCATATTTTAATTCATGCTTTCGCTTATTAATTACCAATTCCACGTTGATTTTATCTGCATCAGTTATGAAACCATTTTCATAAAGAACAACCCCGTTTATTTTAGAAAGAAGTTCATTTGTAATGTCTACTAAAAACTCAATTAAAGTTGTTTTTGTGTGAATTTTCACCTCAAGTGCTCCAGAGTACTTGTCTACATAAAAACCACCGTTAAAGATTGGAAGTATTTCAGAAAAATACTTTTTGAACTCTCCGAAATATATATTCAAATCAAAAGGGAAGATATTAAACCATTTTTGATATACTAAATTAAGTTCATTCATGTCAGATTCTGAATTATCATTTTGTTTCTGTCCAAGATATCCATCAAAATATTCAATTAGTTTGATTTTCTTTTCTTCTGGTAGATTCTTCTCAGATTTTATATATTTGACAATTGTTGCAATATAGCCGCCAAGAAATACACTCTCACCATATTCAATGGGAAACTTCCCAAAACTTTCTATAACCCAATCGATGTATTCAGTAATTGAGTTGTACCAATCTTCAGACACACAATTATTTATTATGTGTTGCTGAGTGTACATCACTTTTCTTGCGACCATTTCTGGCGTATTAGCAAAATCACTCAAACTAAAATCAGGGAAATTAACCAGTTTGGAATGATAAAGATTCCAGTTTGGAAATCCTTGCGTCATGCTATTTCCATCGAATAATTTTCTAAGTTTTATTGTCAAATCGCCTAATGCCTTTAAAGCCTCCGGAGAATTATTAAAGTCAAACTCACCTTTAGTCGCTTCTATTTCAAAAGGTAATATGTAGAAATCTGCTTCGTAATTTATTATTTTGCAATTCGTTTCAGATGGAACCCCATTACTAAGGTACATTTTAATTTGTTTTTCATTCATAAGGTTTGCTTTAATATTTTCTATAATACTTTTACTGCTTGGTCTATAACGCTGCTTTCAAAACTATCCAAATAAGTGTTTGTGGTCTCAAGGTCTTTGTGACCAAGTATCTGACTAATAATTTCTCTTGGGACTTCGTTACCTTGTAAAGCCATTGACATAGAATGCCTAGAAACATAACTAGTGATATGTACATCATCAAGTTCAAGCTCTTTTGATAATTCAATTAGATATTTATCGAATTTTTTCAATCTGCCCTTTATATGATTGTACAAAGTTCTTCCTGAGTAACCACCAATAGTTACAATTGGCAAAATATAATTTTCAACAGGCGTCATTATGGCACAAAGGTCAGAAATTATGATATTTAGCTCATCAGTTATCTTTATTTTCATTGATGCAGACTTCTTGCTGTTTTTGGTTTTTTGTCGTTTGAAAACAAGATATTGTCCATTTTCAAATCTTTTTATATTATCATAGGTTAACCGTGCCATGTCTGTAAAACTCATCCCATATGTGAAGTACGAAAATAAGAATAATTTCCGAGCGTATTCATTTTCCCATTTAGACGAAGCAGTAGTTTTTATTTTCAATAAATATGCTGATGGTAGGTATCTTTTATCGGTTTCCTCCTCCAATGCCGCCACTATAAAACCTCCTTTTCCAAATGGATATGTAGTTTGGCTGGCTTCTTTGTCTTGAATAGCTCTATTGAGTACAGCTCTTAATTCTCTAAAATATCCTTTTCTAGTATTACCTGAGCAACCTTTTCTTTGTATAGTCCTTACATTTCCTGATTTTAGGACCATAGTTGTAACTCTTGGAGTCTGCAAAAATACATCAAATGCTTTGACATAAGCCAAATCAATCTCAGAAAAAACCCGGTCATTAATTCTCTTATCAAATAGACAAAGCATCTGTAAAGTACTTGCGTACCGTAGTGCATTTCCTGTATGGTCGGTATCGTGTAAAGTTTGAATAAGAGTTTCGAAGTACAACTTAACTTTTCCCTTTTTAGCCTTATGTAAGAATGCAGCTTCAAACTGCGACAAAGTCCAATCAATTTTATTTTTGTCAAAATCCTGAATTATCTCTTTAGCCTTAATTTCTTGTCTACTTAAGTTATCATTAATCTCAATACAATTTTTGTGTACAGAAATAGTTTTATCATTCAATTCCTTCTTAGTCTGTTTTGTATGCATACGTCCTGTAGATTCACTCCATTGATTAGGAAGTACGTTTTCATTTAATCCGATGTGTTTTTCTTGGCTATTTTTTGATATTCTTAAACGCAAAGGATACAAGCCATCTTTGTTTACATTGTTTTTTCCAATGATTATTGTTATCTTTGCCATAGTTATATAATTTTAAAAGTAAGACTTTTAGTAAGACTTTAGTAAGACTTAAATTCAAAAACAATACAAATGTAAGCCAATTACATTATTTTAGAACCTTGATTAATAGGTGCAAAGATAATATAATACAAGCAATTACGACTATTTATTTTATTGAATGTACACCACTGGGGGATCGGTGGTCGCAAGTTCGAATCTTGTCATCCCGACTTCTGAAAATCAAAGGTTTACATGAAAATGTAAACCTTTGTTATTTTAAAACATTACACAAACGTTACACAAAATGCCGAATTTATTACACAAAAAGATAAAGAAATATAATCAAGATTATATTTCGATTAATAAACTAGACTTTACTATCTGATATGCTTGTTGTGGATTATAGTTTTTTCAATCACGCAATTACTAGATTGTGACACCGATAAATTCTTCAAATAGCATTTTGACTCCCATATTCAATAGAAACTCTTTTTGTGTAGGTGGAGCTGAAACAATAAAATTCATGTATTCACGATAACATTAAAGTATTTGGTCAAAGTTCAAATTTTTCTGAGTTATGGCTGTGTATAAATCGAACAATTCCGACCTTTTCTGAGTTGGTAAAATTCCGAAGTTTTGTCTCAAATAGTTCTTCCATTTCATATTGAGATATTTGACAGAATCCCAAGACTCACCTCCTAATAAAAAGAAAGAATGCCTGACTTTGCATGTCAAACATTCTTTCTTGCCTTAAAAGAACTAATTGAGTGATAGTGAACTTTATTATCTTAACCTAAATTGGCTCTAAACGGATCATTATTCATATATTCTGGAGCCAATGATGCTCCTTCTCCGGGACCTTGTGGTGGAGTTGATTCTAATGCCAAGGATATTTCGTTATCCAATTCCACGCAAACTATTTCAGGAGTATAATACATCCGTTTTTCTGTCGTTTTTTCTGATGTTTTCATATTAGTAGGTATTAACGGATGATTACTTTTTGAATTTCATTTTGACTATTTACAGATAGCTGAACAAAATACACTCCTGCACCAAATTTTGCGTTTCGAGTTTCGAATTTCGAATTCACAACGCCGTTTTCGAGTAGTATTCCCACGGTATTGTAAATGCTGTAAATTGCTTTTTCAGTTGCAATAATCGTGATTTGATTATTGGCATTTACAAATACCTGTGCGTTAAGTTTTGTTGCATTATCTATACCTGTTGCAACGCCCGGAGCACGGAATAACAGACTGAAACGATTCGTAGTTGAAGCTGTAACCGCTGCACTGAAGTTATACGTAGCACCATTGGTAAGTTCGTTTTCTATAGTTGGATTCAATTTATCAATTAGTATTACACGTGTACCGGTTTCAAAATTAGAAATCTCATTTGCTGAAATACTAAAGTTATTTGCCACATCAGTACTGAATCCAATTGGAATTTCAGAATTGTATTTTACCTGACTCATGCCATTAATTACTAATTTCTCTGTACCGGCTTGTGTAAATATTTCAGGAATGCTTGGTTCATCATTGCTTCGTTTCTGGGCATCGTATAAATCAAAAGCATCAGAAGCATTGGCGTTAAAATAGAGCACAGTTTCGTCGGTGTTGGTGCCATTCGATACCTGCAAACGGATCAGTTGTTGTGAGCTTTGTTTTGGAGCTTTCATAATATTTCCTGCTACATCGTTGTGAGAACGCATGTTATTGTCAACCGCAATACTACCAGTTCCTTCGGTATTTACACGCACCCAGAATGCCTGCATAGGTGGAATTTTATTGGTAACAGTTGACGGAGAACCTACTCCCGCTCCACTGTTTGCAACATAGGTATAGAATTTATAAACGCTTCCTTCTTTGGTGCGATACCACATTGTATTTGATACATTGGTTTTGGTTACTGCGTTCCAATCTAGGTACGAAGGATAGGGATTCCCTACCAAGTTAAAACCTGTTTTACCTGCTGTGCGTGATAAAGTGATAGAATGAGCACCAGTGTTTACAACTCCGGTAAAATCAACTGTGCCGGTTGAGCCGGTTAATGGTGTTGTAGTTGCGGTTTGTACATAACCACGCATTTTATTAAGCGTACCGGCTGCTGGTGCAATCCAGTTGCCGCTTGGTTCGTCGTAGCAAACTACCGAAGTGCCTCTACTCAGTAATGAACTTGCTCCTGAAGCCAACGGAATGGACATATACCAGTTTCGACCTTCAGTTACATATTGCTGCACAGTGGCAGTTATTGCCTGTGGAGAACTTGTGGTATTATCTACTAAAGTAGCTGTTCCGGTAGCATCACTTTGTAAGGTAATTGTTCCGGCTATAAAGGTATTTCCTGAAGTCAATTCAAGTCCAGCTCCTGGTGTAACGGTAATGCTGTTCACCGTTTTGAGGGCATTAATAATCAATTTGTTTGACGATACCACTATATCACTTACAGGAGTTAATGTCAATGAAGAAATATTCGTGGACGATGAAACTACAATATTATTATTAGTAGCATGAGGTGTGACAACACTCGAAGCTGTACTTGCACTACTTGCACCAGCGGCATTATTGGCAATTACGGTAAATGTATAAGCCGTTCCGTTAGTCAAACCTGTAACAGTGAGTGGACTTAAAGTTCCTGTTGATGTAAATCCACCCGGACTCGAAATAACAGTATAATCTATTATAGCTGAACCTCCATTGCTGACAGGTGCCGTAAAAGCAACGGATGATTGTGCATTTCCAGCAGTTGCAACTACACTTGTTGGTGAATTTGGTACAATATTTTGATTTACTGTAATTATAAAATCGTTAGTGATATATGCTCCATTATTATCTGTAATGCCAAGCTTAATTTTTTTATCCCCCACTGTTAATGCAGCATTACTTTTCAGTTGAACTCCATCAACGCTGAATAGTTGATTAGAATAAGAAGCATCAGCAGACATATCGGGTAATGATAGTGTATAGGTAATGTCAGTTTCGTCAGTTAAAGGGAGTAATTCACCTACTATTGTACCTAAAGCACTACCTGAGTTGATAGTTGTGGATGAAAGATTAACCGAATAAGGTAAAACTCGGATATCATCAATCCATGTGTCTCCCACGGAAAAATCGATGAATCTCAAAATTGTTGGATTTGCAAACAATGCTTCAACTAACCACTCATTTGTAAAATGAGTGTAGGTTGCCGGAGTTGTTGAAATTGTTGAAGCTCCGTTGTAAAAATTACCCCACCATACATTCAGATAATTCAGAAATACCCCAACATGCATATTATCAGATGAGCCCACAGCTTTAAAACTAATTTTATATGCACTCCCTTGTTGCAACGTAATCCATGGATGAATTTGAAGTTGTAACCAGTCGCCAACTACATCGTTGCGTTGTAGATGAAATGAATTTGCTCCCGACAATTTGGAGCTAGTATCGATTGAAACTGATGCATTGTTAGATCCCAGCCACCAAGCAATATCACGCGGATTCTGAACCGTTTCATCGAAATTGCCATTAGCAACTGCATTGTAAAAACTTACTCCACTTACTATAGCTAATTCCACATCATCTATCCAAACTGTTGTTCCGTTTGAAACTTGTGTATAACTAAACATTAAAGCTCCGTTATGATTTGAGGCAACAATTGGGTCGGACGTTGTAAATTCAAATTGCTGAAAGGAAGTTGTTAACTCTGCATTACTTTGCAATATATTACCTTCTACATAAAGGTCTTTCATTAATACTGTTAAAGTAGTTACTGCACTTGCTTTTGCTTTAAATCTCACTTTGTAAAGTGCATTTTTTTGAAAAGTAAAAATTGAAGTTAATGCTGATTCGTCAAATACTGTTGGTGTTACATTAACTTGTATTTTTGCAGATTTAGATCCAGTAGTCGACACGGTAGGATCAATGTCTATTACTGCTCCAGCATAAGTATTTATTACATACCAATTAGC
>CAIKVR010000048.1 GCA_903830915.1 uncultured Bacteroidales bacterium | reverse complement strand
TTAATTGCTTTGGACTTACATATTCCGGCACTTGTGCACGCTTTTTACGGGGTGATGTCATATTTCCTTGCAGTTAGTTGCACAAAAATAACCATATAATATTGAATAACAATCAGTTCTGAGTTTTTCAGCAGACCCTACTTAGAAAAAATGTTAGCAAATTATGATCTCAATAAAAAATAAACCCCCTTAAATTGAAATCAACTTAAGGGGATTCTTATATACATTTAAAAGATTATTTTCCATAAAACCACTTATGAAGCTCTCCAAAGTGCTTTTGGTACATTTTGTAACTATCGTCAAGAATTGTCATTGCTGTTGCTTTGTCAAAGAATTTTTCAACCACCACTGTTTTGTTTTCCAACTTCTTATAATCTTCAAAAAAGCTCATTGTTTCAGTAATCATGTGGGGTGGAAGTTCCGAAATGTCATTGTAATGATTTACACTAGGGTCACCCGCAGCTACAGCTATGATTTTATCATCAGCTTCTCCGTTATCCAACATTCGCATGACACCAATAACCTTTGCTTCAACAATACAAAGTGGCACAAAATCAATCTGTGACAGAATAAGTATATCCAATGGGTCATGGTCTTCACAAAAACTTTGCGGGATAAATCCATAATTATGAGGATAATAAACAGATGAATAAAGTACTCTGTCAAGCCTCAATAAACCACTTTCTTTGTCAAGTTCATATTTTGCATGCGTTCCTTTAGGAATTTCAATAATACCTTTTACAACGTCGGGTGATTCGGTATGAGGAGATACCTGATGCCATGGGTTAAAGTTATTTCTCATTTTATATTAGTTTTTTATTTGCAAATATAGTAAAATATTGGATATTGATGGTAGTTATAATCTATTTTTATGCAAAATATTTATCATAATAATGAATCAACAGCATTGAATATCAAAATTATTTTTACAGATTCAGTAAAGTTTCAAGATAATGTTTTTCGATACCGTACAACTTTTTAATAGCAGCTATATCTTTTAAAATCTGCTTTTTATCTATCTTTTTATGCTGAATTTTTCGTCCGACAATCATCACATTTTTTGGTGTATGTTCCAATGAAATAAATTCAAAAACATTGGTTTTATAACCATAAGCCTCTAAAATTAAAGCCCGAATCGTATCGGTAATAATCTCAGCCTGACGTTCTTTTAAAATTCCAAATCGGGTTATATTTGTCAGTACATTGTTGACATTCATAGCTTTACGAATCTGTTTGTGGCAACAGGGAGCGCATACAATCAGTTCTGCACCCGATTTAATTCCACGGAAAATTGCGTCATCGGTGGCGGTATCGCATGCATGAAGTGCAATCAACAGGTTGATTTTATCCAGTTCGGTTTTTTCAATGGTTCCTTTTACAAAACTCAGACTGTCAAATCCAGACTTCTGAGCAATTGAATTACATGTATTCACCAAATCCTCCCGAAACTCTACACCGATGGTTTTTACATTCAGGTTGAGCTTATTTGTCAGGTAATCGTGCAAGGCAAAAGTCAGGTAGCCTTTACCCGAACCCATATCAACCACATGCAGGTTTTCAATCGTCGACAATTCAATCAGATTTGGTGCTAACAACTCAATATACTGATTAATTTGCTTGTACTTATCGCTCATTTCACGCCGCACTTCCCAATTTACATTAGTTATTCCCAGTTCACGTAAGTAAATGTTTTCATACGGATTAATCAGTCGTTCCTTCGCTTTATCGTGAGTGAAAGTGACAGGAGTTTGCATGGTTGATGGGGTGATTTTCAGTTTTACATTACCATTGGGCAAAGTGTTAATGCTGATATTTTCATTTTTGGAGAATAATTCTGCATTCAGGAAGTCATTTTCCAATGCATTTGTAACCAGACCCATTCCTTCAGCTATTTCGTAGTTTTTGGTAATATCTTTTGTGTTGTGTCGGTACACAAAATTCAGACAATATCCTCTTTTAAGCTCTACCGCAGTAATAATCAGCTTCTTCAAATCAGATGTCTGATCTCTTTTTCCTGCAAGTGTAAGCTTAATCAATTCTTTATTTTCGATAAAGAGTTGAAGTTTTTCAATGAATTTGTTGATTTGAGGGTGCGCCATTTCAGTTTTTTGAATACAAAAGTACAAATAAAGAAAGAGTCTTACAATTTGGGTAAGACTCTAATATTTAAAAAAATCTGCTTAGATCAAAGTATCTGATCAGCGTGATTTTTTGTATTTACTTCTTTGGGCAACAAAATGCGGGTTATTGTTCCGGTTTCGTCAATAATAAAGGTTGTTCGGAACATTCCCATATACGAACGTCCATACATAGATTTTTCACCCCATGTGCCGAAAATTTCAGATAACTTTTTGTCTGTGTCGGCAACCAGATTAAACGGTAAATTCTGTTTTGCAATGAATTTCTGGTGCGATGAAGTACTATCTGCACTCACACCAATGACTTCATAACCAGCTTTCTGTAATTCGCTGTAGCTGTCACGTAGACTGCAAGCCTGAGCTGTGCAACCTGGTGTGCTGTCTTTTGGGTAAAAGTATAAAACCACTTTTTTACCTGCAAAATCAGCTAATTTAATTTCTTTTCCATCCTGATTTACTCCAAATATTGCCGGAGCTTTGTCACCTACTTGTAATGCCATAATATAATTAAAAAATTAATAGTTAATAATTAATAACTCAAAATCAGTTATTTAAAATAAACAAGGATTAGAGCATA
>CAIKVR010000047.1 GCA_903830915.1 uncultured Bacteroidales bacterium | reverse complement strand
TGTTACTAATTGTAACTTCGCCCTCGATAACCAAAAATCCGGTGTTGAAATTTTCAGGTAGCGAAATGCTTACTGTGCCCTTACTGTTTAGTCGGACGTTATACATTTCGATGGAAGTGAAACTGGATGCCGGACCTTTTGTTCCCTTGTAATTTCCGGCAATTACTTCAATAATACCGGCATTTTCGGCTAATTCAAATCTACCAAATTCTTCCCGTTTAATGGGCTGATACTTCGGCGAATCCATTTTGTTTTTGGCCGGCAGGTTTACCCAAAGCTGAACCATTTGCAACATTCCCCCTTTTTTGCTCCATTCCCGGTCGTGATATTCCTTGTGCAAAACGCCCGAAGCAGCTGTCATCCACTGCACATCGCCTTCGCCAATTACTCCGGCATTTCCGGCACTATCGTGATGAGCCACGCGTCCATGATACGAAATAGTTACCGTTTCAAATCCCCGATGCGGATGAACGCCCACTCCACGGGGCGTATTGGTGGGTGGAAAATCGACCTTCGCACCATAATCCATCAAAAAAAACGGACTCATGCGCTGTAAACCAAGTTGTCCGTTTCCCGGGAAAAAATTATGCACCCTGAAACCATCGCCCACCATATGAGCAGGAGGCGGAGGAAGTATGCGTTCTATACTGCGAATTTTTGACATTTGAATAAGTTTTACTTCCTAAACAACTTAATTAAAGTTTTGTTCGGGATGAATTTAATTGAATTGATTTTGTAATAAAAACAGCTAACCTGAGAGATGTTTATAACAAATTATTTTAAGTTTTTTGTTTAAAATATTATGTTATAAAACAGAAAAATCAGGCTAAAAAAGTTCTGGAAAAACTTGCAAATCCAACATCAACCCATTAACTTTGTTGCACGTTTCTCTTAAAAATATTGTCGGAAAGCTGATATATTATACAGAATTACAATAATTCAGGGATGACTGACCCAACGAGGGGATGAACAATCAATCATCCATGGATGAACGGGCAAACGAGGGGATGAACAGCCGGGCATCCAGGGATGACTGGCCCAACGAGCCGATGAACAACCAATCATCCATGGATGATTGGGCAAACGAGCAGATGAACAGTCAGTCATCCACGGATGGCGGCAAAATGCCTCCTGATTTTAGACAGAATTCGCTTAAAACCCGAATATAATTAATTATTAACCCCAAAAATTTATTGTTTTATGAAAATTAATGATTTTAGTTTGGTTCGTTTACGCAACGAAGAACATTTCCAGTTTTTTACTTCTTTTCGTGATTTAGTATTGGTTTTTACGGCTCTGGCTTTGAAAATCGAAGTGTTGTTTACTCTTTTTCTGGCGGCTTATGCCAATGAACTTACCTCGTTGGATATTATCCGGAAGAATGTCATTTCCGACGATTTGGTGGAAGCAGACGATGAGCGCGACAGCGTGTTTCGTGGAATGTGCGATGCCGTGAAGTCGGCTCTTAATCATTTCAATGCCGAAGTACGGGCAGCTGCCAAACATTTGCAGGTGGTGCTTGATACCTATGGAAATCTGGCTATTAAACCCTACGATGCCGAAACCGGAGGGCTGAACAGTTTGATTAATGATTTCAGAACTACTTATGCTGCCGATGTAGCTACCGTAGGACTTACAGGATGGGTAACTGAACTGGCGGCTAAAAACAAAGCCTTCGACGACCTGAAAAACAACCGTTACACCGACGAGGCTTCCAAAACCATCCTGCGCATGAAAGAAGAACGCGTGAAAACAGATGCTATCTATCATCAGCTGGTGGAACGCCTCAATGCCCTTATCGTGGTGGAAGGCGAAGCCGAATATGCCGGTTTTGTGACCGAACTAAACAAGCGCATCGAAGGCTATGACAATACCGTTTCTATTCGCCGTGCAAAGGGAAAGAAAAGCGGCGATGCTCCTGCTGAAACAAATTAATTAAAAATTTTGGGGAGCGCGGACGAGAGTTCGCGCTCTTTTTATATTATAAAATATAGATGTATATTTGTAAATGAATTTGATTAAATCAATATTTTAAAACGATTGATAATAAAGTCAAGACAACTTCTAAAAAATGATTAAATGAATAATAGAGAATCTAAAATCAAGGAAATATCAAATGAACTCAGTAAGATAGAACTTAATGTAAGAAATTTAAACTATCAGAATCTGAATGATATTAACATCCTACAAGAAATTACATTTAAGACAATATTAAATATCATTTTTGATTATAGTTTAATTAACCTTGGAGAAACTTCTGCAGGATTTCCAGCTGTCGATTTGGTTGATGACGATAACAGAATATCAGTACAAGTTTCCTCCAATAGTTCAAAACATAAGATTCAATCAACTCTTGATAGTTTTGAAAAGAATTGTTTTTATAAAAAATATGACAGATTGATAATTCTTATTATTGGAGAAAAACAAAGAAAGTATACAAACCTTAGACTTTCTGAAAACTTTTCATTCAATGAAAATGAAGATATAATTGATTTTAAGTCCTTACTAAGATTTATAACATTTCTTCCAATAAATAAAATTGATAAGATATTAGCATGTTTGCAAACCGAATCCGGACAGCCAAATAAAAAAGGTAAGACGACCGAAATCTCACGAACCAGATTTAACCAGATTCAATCCTTGAAAAAGAATATAGAGCAAAACTTAACTCATAATTACACTGAAGATGAATATTATAAATTTAGAGAGCATCTAATGTGTAATCCTAGTCGAAAATTCGTTTACAGTCACCTTATAGTTAGATCTATTGATGATAAAAGTTTTCCGGATGGTAATCCAACTGGTCGCCAAAGTTGGTTTAAAGGGGAAATTTGGAATTTTTATGAAGGAGGGTTAGAATTTGTACATGGGGGTTCACCATATGTAGTAATTGAAGAGGATGAAAGCTGGTATTTGACAGAAGATAAGATTGAAAAGTCTCAGAATTGTTGGTTATTCCTAAGAATACCATATGAAAATATGGTAAAACTTGATATGGAACCAGATGGATATCATGGATATCCTACACTTTATGTAGAGTTTAGTAAAGATGGTAATTTGTATGAAGAAACTGTTTACGGATTAATTGGTTATTACAAACAAGGTAATCCTCCAAAATCGAGAATGACATATTATTTAGACAATGATAAGCAAAAGTAAAACTTCGAAACAGTAATTTAAACCTTAATAGAGGAAACATGCTATAGCGAAGGATAATTATTAAAAGAATATAAGTGTCATAGACAATTAGGAAAACGACAGAAAGAACAACGAAAATATATATTACCTTTGCACATAAGATAAGATAATATAAAATATGAAAATTACGACTGAATTATATCTTGGTGACTGCAAGACAGAATTAAAAAATATTCCTGATAATTCTGTAGACTTAATAATAACTTCACCACCATATGCTGACCAACGTAAAAGCACTTACGGTGGTGTGCACCCAGACAAGTAT
>CAIKVR010000046.1 GCA_903830915.1 uncultured Bacteroidales bacterium | reverse complement strand
AGTAATATGCCTGCAGGAATTGATTCTATATTTTTCAAGAACTATATTATGCAATTCCCAAGCTTCCTGAAATTTAAAGCCGGTGATTTGAATGCTTCAAATCAATTAGTTCTGAATGAAGGTTTTAAAGTTAAGACTGGCTTCAAAAAGATTTTGACTATTGAAAAAATTGATTTTGGTCCAAATGGCTCAGATCTTACTAATGGTAACTTTGTTCTTAATGAGGCTGTTTCTATGAAAGGAAGTGCTTTTGTGAAGAGTTCCAATGTAAATTCGAGTGATGTTGCAAGTATATCAATTACCCCTTCAGTATCTATTGGAAGTATGACAGTAGGGATTATTGAGGCTCAGATTTCAACCTCAATAGCACCTGTAACGCAAAGCCTTGCTTTGAATCTACCATCATTCTTATCAGGTGGAAACAGTATTCTTGATATAGTAAATCCTGTTATGTCGCTGGAAATTGGCAACAGCCTTGGAATTCCAATGAGCATAGATTTAAGTCTGACTCCAAAGAAAAATGGTGCTGTAGTTGCTGATGGAACAATAAATACAACAATTGCAATTGCACCGGCAGCAATATTAGGTCAAACAACCTGGAGCAGATACTGGATATCAAACTATTGCAAAAACTATTCAGCCGGTTTTGACACAATTAATGTAGCACTACAGAAACTGTTACGTTCGGTACCCGATCAGGTTGAAATAAGTGCAACTCCAAGTATTACCGGGTTGAAACAAAAAATTGATTTAGCATCAACAAAAAATGAAGTGAATCTGAAGTTTGCAGTTAACATTCCATTAAGTTTTGGAAAAGACTTCCAGTTGCAATACAATGATACTATTGCTGATTTGCATAAGACATTGGGTGATATTCTTAAAATGACTCATGCAATTGATATTATCGCTGTGGTTGAAAACTCCATTCCACTTGAGTTATCGTTAGATGCAACTCCTTTAGATAGTTTAAAACAACATATCACTGGCGTTACAGTATCTTCACCCGATAAGATTAAATCGGGAAATGCCGATGGAACAGCTCAAACCAGTACGATTACAATCAGTTTAAAAGAATCAACAACTGATGCAATCAAACAACTCGACAAACTGATACTCAAGATTTCAGCTAAGAATAACAGTACTGTTGCCGGTATTCAATTGAATGCGGATCAATATATCAGATTAGAATTGAAAGTTCGTCTGCCAAAAGGAGTTACTATTTCAACACCATCGGGAGCACCACGAAAAAAATAGATATGTTTTTATATAAGCGAAAAAAAGTAATAATTCAATAATAAACAAAATATATTTATGAAAAGGATAATAATTTCAATCAGCATACTGTTAGTTACACTTTCAAGTATTGATTCGCAAGAAGTACATTCAATGTATTTTATGAATGAATGGAGTCAGAGACATACCTTAAATGCAGCTTTTGCACCGGAGTACGGCTATTTTTCATTGCCGGTTTTGGGTGGAATTGAGTTAGGCGTCAACACCTCTATGGGACTTAACACGTTTATTTTTCCATATCAATCTCAGTTTGTAACATTTATGCACCCGAGTGT
>CAIKVR010000045.1 GCA_903830915.1 uncultured Bacteroidales bacterium | reverse complement strand
GGGCTCATAGCAGATGGAGCTACTTTAAGCGTATTCAGTATTGATGGAAAATTAATGAAGTTTCAGTCGATTTTAAACCCATCTATCACATTGGATTTGAGTGATTTATCAACAGGTTTCTATTTTTGCAGCTATTTTAACGGTAGTGAAATAAAAACCCTTAAAATCATTAAAGAGTAAGAGAATAGTTTTTCTTAAAAATATAAAATTTTACTATTTTATTCTTCAAATCTTTTGGGATTTTAGCTAAATAGTAATCAAACAATTGCTAAATTAATGAGTAGATATTTTTCATTAACATTGAAGTTAATATACATGAGTTTTATAACCATACTAACTATATTGCCATTTCAACATATTTTTGCAGGTCAAGCACCCGTTAATATTGCTCTAGGTTCTACTGTCAGCTCTTCTACTTCAACAATGAATGGTTCACTGTCGTATTTAGTTGATGGTGTTACCTTAGACCAGACAAATACAAGTCGTTGGAGAGGAGCAGCTCCAAATACAATTGATGTCGATTTTGGTACTCCTCAGAATATAGCCTCAGCTGTTATATCTACAGGGTATTTTAATGGTACATTCTTTGACAGTCAGGTAGCCTCTTTTAGTTTGCAATATTGGAATGGAAGTTCATTTGTCAATATTTCTGGCGCAAGTATTACTGGTAATGTTAACTCACAGGTTACTTTTACTTTTTCTACAATTAGTACACAAAAAGTAAGACTTGTTACTCAAGCGACTTCGGATTCTTTTGCAAGATATATGGAAATTCAAGTGTGGACACCCGACACTCGACCTCCTACAACAGTTCCGGGAGTTCCAACTATAACATCTGTAACTTCGGGTGATTCTCAGGCAATAATATCATTCAGTTCTCCAAGCGATGGGGGCTCACCAATTACAAGTTATACGGTAAAATCAAATCCAGGGAACATTACTCAAACAACTTCTTCAAGTCCAATATATGTAACTGGATTGACCAATGGAACTGCTTATACTTTCACGGTGTTTGCAACTAATTCAGTAGGAAATAGTGCTGCAAGTGCTGCATTAGGTTCAGTTGTGCCTGTTTCACAACGAGTATTAGTTAGTCCGGTGACACAACTTTTATCAATATGTCAAAGTACAAAAACTGATTTACACATGCTATCCAGTGTGGATAGCATGAAATATTCAGCGGGAACTAATCAGATTATTATTTATAAGAAAAATAGTATTACCTATTCATACAATTTTACTGCAATTGATAGTATTGGCATTTTGAATGGAAGCAAATGGCAGGATAGTTTAAAAGTTGCTTATGATGTAACCCGATATGGTTTATTAGGCGATGGAACTTCAAATAACAGAACAAATTTAGCAAATGCAATTTCTGTAGCAAATAGTGCAGGTGCAAATCTTTATTTTCCTAATGGAACTTATTACATTAATGGTGGTTTGAATACCACTAATGTTCGCTTTATAGGGCAAAGCAAGAATAATACAATATTGAAAGAAACAACTCTTACAAATGAACATAACTTAAATGGAGCAGAGAACATAACTTTTCAAGATTTTTATGTATCTGACTATGGTACATCAACTTCAAGAGTTTTCAAGAATTGTGTATTTAATACATCAGCTTCAGCAACAAGTAGTTATATACAAGTATATTCAGGGGTTTATGTTTATGGAGCCAGTGAGCAATTTATTGATTGTGACTTTAATTTTTCCCACATTTGGATACCATTATTTCTAAGAAAGTATAACAGTGTACTTGTTCAAAATTGTTATTTTAATGGTCACGCTACTCACAATATCCGTTTACAAGAACCCAATATTAAAAATGCACAAGTAAATATACTCAATAATACAATTTTTGGTGGAACAACAGGTATCTTTTTGACATCAAGTAAGTCAATGCCGTTAGTTGGAGGATTAATACAAGGAAATAAATTGTATACTCAAGATGAAGAATCAATTGCCATGGACGGTTTTGGAAATGATGCAGGGATGATACCCGTTATTGCCAACGGACAATTATCGAGTGCAAGCAACGATGCAAGTGGACGATTAGTTATAGGAATGGCAAAAATGCTTAGCAGCGATTCTACGTCGATTAGTGTGTCATCGCGTACCGATTGGAAAAACTTTTATTTTGCATTTGGGGCAGGAACAGGTTTGGATGGTAAGTATGTAAAAGTTTACGATTACAATGCCTCTGCCAATACCTTGACTGTCGATACGATTGTTTCTTCCAGCAATATAATCTTAACAGGAGATTGTGGTGTTGAAAGTGGATTTTTTAATTGGAGTATAATAGGAAATTCTGTTTCAGGTACTTTGGGCACAAATAATACTTACGGTACTGCTATTTCGGCATATCTGAATGTTTTTGGAATGAACATACAAAATAATGTTGTTACCAATTGTGCGCATGGTATTAATGTAGCAGGTGGTAATATGATTAAAAATACGCGCACTCTTGCATTCAATAATTTAGTGCAAAATAATTATTTTATCGATTGTGACAGATACAGTGCTGGCCAACCTACAGAAGATTTAGCCGCTATTCGATTTATTAGCTATTTTTCAGCTACTGGACCGCTTCAATTTAATAATAAATTTATCAATAATACGGTAAATGGAGGAAGGTTGTTAATAGAACGTCAACGCAATTTTGTTGAGAATGCAAATATTTATAATAATGTAATAAGACTGTCTATTGATGTGCAATAAATTTTAAGAATATACTATAATTGATATATAATCACCAAATTAAATCGGAGGAAAAATCATGCAACACAATCAATCAAAATTTAGTGCTTCTCTATTTTACTCAACAACTTTTGGTATAAAATTAAACCATAAGGGTAGAAATTTAACTGTCATATATCAGTTATTGAAATTTATATCAACAATATCAATTAAATTATTTATTATAACAGGAAGTTTTCTTTTCGTTCAGAATGCATCTGCAATTATTAACATTTCTCAGAGCCGGATATTAGAAGACTCACCAGCAAAAGTTGTGACTGCACTTAAAGTTCCTAATCCACCAACAAATGTTTCGGCAGTTGCTGGCAATGCACAAGCAACAGTTTCGTTTACACCGCCAACCAATAATGGAGGTTCCACAATTACAAGTTATACGGTGACATCAAGTCCTGGAAATATAAAAAAAACAGGAGCTTCAAGTCCACTTACTGTAACGGGATTGACTAATGGAACGGCATATACCTTCACTGTGGTTGCCACCAATGCGATTGGAAATAGTGTTCCAAGTACAGCATCTACTGCAGTTACTCCGGCAACAGTTCCCAATGCACCAACAAGCATTTCGGCAGTTGCTGGAAATACACAAGCAACAGTTTCGTTTACACCGCCGACTAATAATGGAGGTTCTGCAATTATAGGATATACTGTGACTTCAAATCCTGGAAATATAACAAAAACAGGAACTTCAAGTCCACTTATTGTAACGGGACTGACTAATGGAACTTCATATACCTTTACAGTGGTTGCCACCAATGCGATTGGAAATAGTGTTCCAAGTACAGCATCTACTGCAGTTACTCCGGCAACAGTTCCCAATGTACCAACGAGCGTTTCGGCAGTAGCAGGTAATACACAAGCAACAGTTTCATTTACAGCGCCAACTAATAATGGAGGTTCAGCAATTACAGGATATACTGTGATTTCAAATCCTGGCAATATTTCGCAAATTGGAACTGCAAGCCCACTTACGGTTGCAGGTTTAACTAATGGAACTTCATATACCTTTACAGTGGTTGCCACCAATGCGATTGGAATTAGCGCTACAAGTGCAGCATCAAGTGTAGTTACTCCGGCAACTGTTCCCAATGTACCAACGAGCGTTTCGGCAGTAGCAGGTAATACACAAGCAACAGTTTCATTTACAGCGCCAACCAATAATGGAGGTTCTGCAATTACAGGATACACTGTGACTTCAAATCCTGGCAATATTTCGCAAATTGGAACTGCAAGCCCACTTACGGTTGCAGGTTTAACTAATGGAACTTCATATAACTTTACAGTGGTTGCCACCAATGCGATTGGAAATAGTGCTTCAAGTTCGGCATCCTATGCAGTTATTCCTACTGCACCAGTAAATAATCCTGTTAACGTGGCTTTAGGAAAAAATGTTACTGTAAGTGGAACAACCTACAGTGGATCTCCGGCCTATTTGGTTGATGGGATTTTATTAGATCAAACGAACACAAGTCGTTGGAGAGGAGATGTCCCATCAACGATTGATATTGACTTTGGAACTGTTCAGTCGGTCGACTCTGCCGATATTTATACCGGATATTACAGTGGCGGGATCTGGGGTGATAAGGTTTCTGCTTTTTATCTACAATCCTGGAATGGAAGTGCTTGGGTTAATATTCCCGAAGCAAGTATCAGTTCAAATACGAATAATCACGTAACTTTCAGGTTTTCTACTGTTTCTACACAATTGATACGTTTGGTAACTCCTGCCGGAGCCAGTGATTTTGCCCGTTATATGGAAATCCTAATTTGGTCTACCGGAAGCATTGCATCTGAACCGGATGCCCCAACTGCTATCACAGCTGTCGCAGGAAATGCGCAGGCAACTGTTACATTTACCGCTCCGGCGAATAATGGCGGTTCAGCTATTACGGGCTATACTGTTACTTCAAATATTGGAAATATAAGTCATAATGGGACTGCAAGCCCGATTATTGTTTCAGGTTTGACTAATGGAACAGCTTATACATTTACTGTTGTTGCCACAAACGCAATTGGTAACAGTGTACCAAGTTCTGCATCGAACTCTGTAACTCCAGTAACTGTACCTAATGCACCAACGACCATTTCGGCTGTTGCTGGCGATTCACAAGTTACAGTTTCATTCTACTCTCCTTCATACAATGGAGGTTCATCCATTACCGGATATACTGTCATTTCCAATCCGGGAAACATCACACAATCGGGTACATCAAGTCCCCTGACAGTAAACGGACTAACGAACGGAACGAATTATACTTTTACTGTAGTTGCAATTAATGCTGTAGGGAATAGTTCTCCAAGTGTTGTTTCAAATACAGTAATTCCATCAACACCACCTTCATCAAATCAGGTTAATGTAGCACTGGGTAGAACTGTTACTGTAAGTGGAACCACATACAGTGGGACACCTACCAATTTAGTTGACGGAATTTTGTTAGATCAAACCAATACAAGTCGTTGGAGGGGAGACGTTCCATCAACAGTTGATATCGACTTCGGAACCACTCAATCCATTGCATCAGCCGATATTTTTACTGGTTATTTTAATGGAAGCACCTGGGATAGTCAGGTGACGGCATTCAGTTTACAATCGTGGAATGGAAGCTCTTGGGTCAATATTCCAGGTGCAAGTATAACCGGAAATACAAGTGAACATGTAACATTTAATTTTTCAAGTATAAACACACAAAAAGTAAGACTTGTAACACCAACTGGAGCCAGCGATTTTTCAAGGTACATGGAAATTGAGGTTTGGACACCCAGCAACACACCACAAGTTACTGTACCCGATGCACCCATTAATGTATCTGCTGTATCAGGTGATTCACAAGCAACAGTTACATTTACTGCACCAACTAATTTTGGTGGGACACCCATTACAAGTTATACAGTTACATCTAATCCTGGAAATATATCTAAAACAGCATCAGCAAGTCCGATTTATTTTACAAGTCTTTCAAATGGGACATCGTATACATTTACTGTTATTGCAACAAATGTTGTTGGGAATAGCGTTGCTAGTTCGGCATCTACAACTGTTACCCCAACTTCTCAAAGAGTATTGCCAACAGTTTCAACTCAATTATTGTCCATTTATCAAAATAACAAAACTGATTTGCACATGTTGACAAGTATAGATAGTCTTGTCAACTCACCATCAACAGGAACAATTAGTGTTTATAAAAAAAATAGCATTTCGTATACATACAATACTGCCAATATTGATAGCATTGTAATTATAAATGGAAGTAGGTGGAGCGATAGTTTAAAAGTTGCTTTGGATGTTACCAGATATGGTGTGGTTGGCGATGGAGTGACAGATATTAAGTCAAATCTGGATAATGCCATTTCGGCAGCCCGAACAGCAAGTGCCAATCTTTATTTCCCTCATGGAACATATTATTACGTTGGAGGAATGAATTCTCAAAATATCCGATTTATTGGTGAAAGCAGAAATAATACTATAATAAAGGATAATGTCGTAACTCGTGAACATAATATTGATGGAGTAGAAAATATGACTTTACGGGATTTCTATGTCTCTGATTACAATACTACATTAACTCGAACTTTTAAAAACTGTTTATTCAATGTGACTCTTCCTGTTTCCGGCTCATTTATTCAGCAGTATTCGGGTTGTTACACTTATGGCGCTGATCTTAAATACATTGATTGCGACTTTATTTTCCCTCAGATTTGGATTGGTCTGTATATCAGAAAGTATAACAGTGTATTGGTTCAAAATTGTTATTTTAGTGGCAGTTCAACACATAACATTCGTTTAGAATCTCCCAATACAGAAAACGCAAATGTTCAGATTCTTAATAATAGTATCTTTGGAGGAACTACAGGAATTTTTCTGGTTTCAGGTCAAAATGAACCTTTGGTTGGTGGTTTAATACAGGGAAATAAATTGTACAGTCAGGATGAAGAATCTATCGCGATGGATGGATATGGCAATGATGCAGGTATGGTACCTGTAATTGCCAATGGAACTATAGCAAGTGCGAGCAACGATGCAAATGGTAGATTAGTAATTAGTTTAAATAATATGCTTACAAGCAGTGCTACAGCGGCAACAGTATCTTCACGTACCGATTGGAGAAAATTCTATTTTGTGTTTGGTACAGGTAGTGGATTGGATGGTAAATACGCAAAAATTTACGATTATAATTCAACAGCTAATACTTTGACTGTCGATACAATCATTTCAGCGAGTAATATTGTATTAACTGGAGATGCAGGAGTAGAAAGCGGCTTCTTTAATTGGACGGTGAGAGGAAATTCAGTTTCAGGAACATTAGGTTCTAATAATACTTACGGTACGGCTATTTCTCTATTCTTGAATGCTTTTGGTATGTTGGTGGAAAACAATACTGTAACTAATTGCGCACATGGAATTAATGTTGCAGGTGGAAATATGATAAACAATACCAGAACATTTGCATTCAACAACTTGATTCAGAATAATACATTTACGGATTGTGACAGATATGGAATTAGTCAACCATCCGAAGATTATGGAGCAGTTCGAATAATTAGTTATTGGGGTGGAGCTGGACCGCTTCAATTCAATAATAAATTTATTAATAACACAGTAAACGGCGGCAGAGTATTTATTGAACGTCAACGTAATTTTGTGGAGTCGGGTAATACATACAACAATGTAACCAGATTGGCAGGTGATACACAATAGGTAAATTTATATGATTAATCGTTTGTAACAATAATAAACAGCTTTCAAAATGGAATGAACAAATAAACAAATTTAAAACAACAATTTTTTAAACAATTAAAATGAATAAAATTCTTCCAGTAATTATATTGCTTATTAGCTCAGGATTTCTTAAAGCGCAAACTGATACCATGTATGTAATGAAAGCAGGTGTGGTTATCAATAAGCAATCCATTAAGCAATCCGATATGGACAGTGTAGTATTTTACAGTCCTGCGCCATTAACTGTTACTGACATTGATGGTAATTTATATAAAACTGTCAAAATTGGAAATCAGATATGGATGGCAGAAAACTTGAAAACAATTCACTATCGCAATGGTGATCCAATATCAAATATATCAGATGATAATGCATGGGCAAGTTCATATTCTGGTGCATATTGTTGGTACAATAACGATTTCGCGAATAAAAATATTTATGGCGCTCTTTATAATGGTTATGCTGTAAAAGACAGTCGTAACATTGCTCCAGCAGGTTGGCATGTTGCTACTTTAGATGAATGGAGTACATTAATCATTTACCTTGGAGGAGAAAGTGTGGCCGGTGGTAAAATGAAAGAAAAAGGAACTTCTCATTGGGATACTCCAAATAGTGATGCAACCAATGAAAGCGGTTTCAATGCATTGCCTGGTGGATGTCGTGCAAAAAGCACAGGTGCTTTTCAAAACAAAGGAATAATCGACTTTTATAGAACAAGTACGGAAGAATTTAATTCAGGATATGATAATTCCTGGCATATCATGCTGTTCAATCAAAATGCTAACATTACTCCAAGTTACTCTCAAAAAGTTTATGGATATTCTGTTCGTTGTATAAAAGATTAAATAAAATGAATTGAAAGATAATTTTGCAGTTCAAAATACGTAAAGAACCTTGTAAATTCTTAATCAGAAAATGATAATAAACTTCTCAAAAACAACCACTTAGAAAACTTTGAAATATACTTTAAAACAATATCTAAAATATTCATATTTACCGAAAATAAGTATGATTCCGCTTTTTGTTTTACTGTTGTCCAATTTGGCAACACAGAATGTATCAGCTTCTGTACAAGCTACTTTTTACGTATCAACTACTGGTAATGATACAAATGCAGGGACAATTGACGCTCCTTTTGCAACCGTTGGACGAGCTCAACTTGCTGTATCAGCAATCAATTCAAAAATGTCAGGTGATATAATAGTCTATGTAAGAGGCGGAAATTACACGGTTTCACAACAAATTAGTTTGGGAAATTCAGATTCAGGAACGAACGGTCATTATGTGCGTTACACCAATTATCCAAATGAAAAACCAGTACTATCATGTGGAATTCAGATTATGGGTTGGACGTTGGATGCCGGCAAAATTTACAAAGCAAACATTGGCACGGGTATCGATTTTCGGCAACTTTATGTGAATGGTAGACGCGAAATAAGAGCCAGAACACCAAATACAGGTTTTAAAACTATCGCATCGATGGCTTACGATGGTTTTAATATTGACAAAGGTTTGCTAACCGGTGTCACTAATCTACAAAATGTAGAAATGGCAATTAATTTATTTTGGATGCATAAAAAAGCACGAATTATTTCCACTATAGATTCGGCTAATTATACCCGTGCAACTATTAATCCGGTTGAGTGGGAGGCAATAACTAAAGAACCTCAGGGAAGTAATGCTTATGCAGGAAGATCTTATTGGTTAGAAAATGCAAAGGAATTTCTCGATACAGAAGGCGAATGGTATTTTGATAAATCAGCAGGGATACTTTATTATTGGCCAAGAAGCGGAGAAGATATCAATACTTCTCAAATAATTATTCCAACAATTCAAACACTTTTCAATTTATCTGGAACATTTGATTTACCGGCGCATCATATCGAAATTTCAGGATTGGAAATTCGTTATACCAATTGGACTCGACCCAACAACTATGGTTTGATTGATGTTCAGGCTAATTCTTTAATACCGTCAAACTTAGCAGCCGCTGTAAATGCTCAATATCGTCATAATCAGAAGAAAGACCGGGTGCCAGCTGCTATTAATGCTTTTTCAGTGAGCAATGTTCGTATTTTGAACAACAGGTTTATTGGTTTGGGAGGAACCGGACTTACTTTTGATATGGGTGGAAGTCATAATTCGGCTATTGGAAATGTTTTTTGCGATGTATCAAGTGCGGCTATCGAAGTTGGAAACGATGCTTTTGCACCGACCGATTCCAGAATGCGGCCAGTAAGTGATACAATTACCAATAATTACATCACGTATATTGGACAAGAGTATTATGGTGCTTGTGCAATCACCGCCTATTATACCGACAGTATTCAGATTTCGCACAACGAAATTTCTCACACTTCGTATGGCGGAATAAGTTTTGGTTGGGGTTGGTCTGATAGCAATGTAATCACACCACGTAAACCAACGAATGGAAAAATAAATTACAATCGTATCAATTATGCTTGCGAAAAATTGATTGATACAGGTGGTATTTATACGGATAATGCCGGAAATTTAAGCGAGATTGCCTACAATTATATAACTAACACTGTAAACGATGTAGGTATATTTAATGATGAGAATACTTATAATTTCAGTATCCATGATAATGTGCTGGAGAACAATAGTACTTACGGTGGTGGATTCGGTTGGATAAGAACAAACGGAACACAAACAAAAGTGAAGTACACCAATAATTCATCAAGTACAGTGACGCCAACAGGTCGCAGCACTATTCTAGCTGCTGCAGGACTTGAAGAACCGTATAAAACGAATATTTATAATAATTTACCGGCATTGGTGCCAATTCCATTAGCCAACCCAACTGATGGTGGAATTTTTTATTTAAATGAAGGTGGTTATCTTGAAACAGGATACTGGTACGACAGCAGTCTTACCGGGTATAACGCAAATGCATCCCGATATTGTCAGAATCCGGGAGCCTCGGTACAATGGAATCCAAATTTAAATGCCGGAACATATCAGGTCTCCGTTTTCAATATTGGAAATAATTGTGATCCGTCTACACAAGTTGTTATTGCATATAACGGAAAAACGAAAACTCAAACAATTGATTTTAAAAATGCACTACAGAATAGTTGGTATAATTTGGGCATCTATGATTTTGCTGCAGGAAATACAGGTTTTGTGAGTTTTACTTTAATGACTTCAGGTTACAACGGTCGGGCAAATGCAATTAATTTCGTGAAACAGACAACTGACAATGGTTCTGTTTTAATTCTAAATAGCATAAGTATCTATCCAAATCCGGTCATTGATTTGCTTCATGTTGATTTGAAAAATACAGTAAATCAAGAAACTACGATAAAGGTTATAAGTATAGAAGGCAAAGTTTTAAAAACACAATCAGTAAATAATACAGGAATAACTGTGATAGATATGAGTGAATTTCCAAAAGGTCTTTATTTTTGTAGTTTCAATAGCAATTCAACAGTTGAAACAGTGAAAATTGTAAAACAATAAATAGTAAAATATGAAAAAGATTCAGATTCTCAGTATACTTATGTTTTTGGTTGTAGTTTCATGCAACCACCCTAATAAGCATATTCCGAAAGATAATAGTACTTTATCGGAAGCAAATGATACCACTTGGGAAAGTCTCACTTTGCGTGAAAAAATAGGACAAACCATGTTGATGTTGCCAGAGCAAAAAAAAGAATTGGCAATGGGAGGCGGTTCATTAAAGGTTTATTTTGAGAAATATCCTGTTGGTGGTTATTTTATGGGTTGGAAATTATTCGATGGAGTAAAAAAAGAAAACTTTTTAAATCATATTCGCACTTCTTGCATAAATTATCAAGCTGCAAGCAAATTACCATTACTTTTTCAACAGGATTATGAAGGTGGTGTGAGTTTAGAAGGTATGACTCAATTTAGCAATGGAATGGCACTTGGTGCTGCTGATTCACCAGAATTAGCTTATGCCTTTGGTCGTTCGGTTGCAAAACAGGCTTTATCAGTAGGTGTGAAATGGGTTTTAAGTCCGGTTGCAGATTTAAATATGAATCCATTTAATCCTATTACCAATGTACGAAGTATATCAGATAATCCTGATAAAGCAATACGAATTCTAAGTCAGGTTATCAAGGGATTACAGGACAATGGAGTTGCAGCTACTATAAAACACTTTCCGGGCGATGGAGTTGATTATCGCGATCAACATTTGTTAACCACTTGTAATTCATTGCCTTTTGATGTTTGGAAACAAAAACATGGTAAAGTGTTTCAAACCTTGATTGACGATGGTGTGGACTGTATCATGCCGGGACACATAACATTACCATCTTATCAGAAAGAAAAAATTGATGGCATATTTCCACCTGCAACTTTATCCAAAGAATTGCTAACCAATTTATTAAAAGGTGAAATGCATTTCAACGGAGTTATTGTTTCTGACGCTATGGTGATGGGCGGATTTCGCGGATATTATAAAAACTCACTTGAAGGAGAAATTGAAAGCTTTAAAGCGGGTGTTGATATTTTGCTTTGGCCATCGTACGAATATATGGACACGCTGGAGGCACGAATTAAACGGGGCGAAATTCCTATGGCTCGCTTGGACGATGCTGTTCAACGCATTTGGAATTTGAAGAAAAAACTTGGATTGCTAAATAACAACAGAAAATTGTTCCGTGTGGAGAGTCCGGTCGAAAAAGCAGAAGCCGAAGAAACGGCAAAAGGTATTGCTGAAAAGGCTGTAACTCTAATACGAGACCGTAATCATACATTGCCATTAAATCCTTCAAAAGACAAAAAGATACTTGTAGTAGGTGTATCACCAATATCGCGTAAAGGTGGAAATGAGCATTTAGTTCAGACGGAGAATTTTGCTAAAAAATTAAAAGAAAAAGGCTTCAGTGTTGACTTCGTAAACAATATTTTATACGAAACACAAGGCTGGGAAGATGATTTGTATCCTAAATATGACCGAATTATTTATGCAGTAAATCGTTCATTTCATGCGCCATTCGGTTCATTGCAATTCTATGACGATGAAGCTCAAACAATATGGGGAATTAATGCAATGCCTAAAGAAAAAGTTCTTGTGGTTAATTTTGGAAATCCATACAATACGAATGAGTACTTCGAAAGGGTAAATACTTGTATCAATGCCTATCTCGATACACCTGTAATGCAATATGCTGTTATCGATGCGTTAATGGGTAAAACGAAAATGACAGCAAAATCCCCTGTCGATTTGGATGTTATTTCTAAAATGAAGACATACTGAAGTTTAAATACGTTGATAAATCGAATTTCCAATGAAAATTTATAAACTGGCATTAATTGTTTCCTTATTTTTAAATTTGTCTCATTTAATGGGTCAACAAAATGAGAATTCAAATACAATGCAGGAGCTGAAAATACGAAACGGGCTTCCGAATTTTATCAAAAAAGCAACGCAGGGTAAATCTGTAAAAGTGGCTTATTTGGGTGGTAGTATTACAGCTCAGGAAGGTTGGCGGGTCACAACATTTGACTGGCTTAAAAAGCGTTTTCCAAATGCTATGTTTACTGAAATTAATGCAACCATCGGAGGTACAGCATCCGATTTTGGTGCTTTCAGATTGGGTGATCAGGTATTGAAGTACCATCCTAATTTGGTTTTTGTGGAATTTGCAGTGAATGATGATGGTGCAACTGAAGATAGAATTATTCGGGCAATGGAAGGAATTGTACGTCAAATTTGGCAACAAAATCGGCAAACGGATATTTGCTTTATTTATACTACTAAACAATCATATGTCGAAACCGGACACGGACAATTCCCGGCAACAGCGGTTTTAATGGAGAAATTAGCTGAACATTACCAAATTCCATCTATCAATTTTGGACTCGAAGTGGCTAAAAGAGTGGCTGATAACAAGCTAATAATTCGGGGAGCAGAAAGAAAACTGAATGGAATTGATGTTTTTAGTTCCGATGGCGTTCATCCTTTTATAGCTACGGGTCATGTAATTTACAATCAGGTTTTTACCCGTTCGTTTGAAACTTTGATTTTGAAAAATTCCAATAAAATTCTTACTCATAAACTTGCGAATCAACTGAATACCGAAAGTTTAACACACCCAAAAATGTTGGATATTTCTAAAGGTAAATTAAGTAAAGGATGGCAAATTCTTCCAATCAAAGAAATTCCTATTTACAGCGATATGGGCAAAAATGATGTTCCTACCTTTACTGAATTTGGACATTATCTTACCAAATTTGGAAAAGCAAGTCAAATAGGCGAATCGCTAAGTGTCCACTTCAAAGGGAGAACCATTGGAATGTACGATTTTATGGGACCGGCAGCTGGAAAAGTTGTTGTGGAAGTAGATGGTGTGGTGAAAGATACAATTTCTCGTTTCGACCCATGGTGTACTTACATACGAATGAATTATTTCTTTGTCGATAAATTGGAAAACAAAGAGCATGTAGTTGTATTCAGACTTCTGTCCGAGCCATTCGATAAAACTACAATCTTAGCTCAAATAGGAAATAAAATGGAAAATCCGGTAGATTACAAAGAGAACAATTGGTATGTTGCCAAAATCCTGTTAGATGGTGTACTGTTGCCATAAATATCAATAATATTGAAATTTTTTGAAAATCAAAATAGAACAATTAAATTATAAATGAGAAAGTTAGCTTTAATATTGTTCACACTGACCATTTCTTTTGCTGTTTTTGCACAGCAAAACGGAAAACTATTACCATACAAAAATTCAAAACTAACAACCGAGAAAAGAACTGTTGATTTACTAAAACGCATGACTTTGCACGAAAAAATCCTGCAACTTCAACATATTCAGGATGCAACCAGCATTGATACCTTGAAAGGTTTCAGTATTGGCTCCATTATGAATACAAATTCAACAGCTTTAGAGGTTTATAAACAGAATATCGCCATCCAAAACTACTTAGTAAATAAAACACGTTTAGGAATTCCGGCATTAACTATTACCGAAGCATTGCATGGTGTCTATCATGGTGGCTGTACCATTTATCCTCAAGCTATAGCATTGGGAAGTACATTTAATCCTTCATTGGTGAGCCAAATGGTGGAAATGATTTCGTTGGATTTGCAGGCGTTAAATATTAAGCAGGTTTTAGCGCCAGACCTCGATATTGCCCGTGAGTTACGCTGGGGACGGGTTGAAGAAACTTATGGTGAAGATCCATTTCTGATTGCTACCATGGGTGTGGCGTATGTAAAAATGGCTCAAAAAAACAATATTATTTGTACACCCAAACACTTTGTAGCACACGGAACACCTACAGGAGGATTAAATTTGTCTTCTGTAAGTGGTGGCGAACGTGAGTTGCGTTCACTTTACCTTTATCCTTTTGAAAAAGTAATTAAAGAAGCTAAACCTGGTTCGTTAATGAATGCCTACAGTTCGTATGATGGCATTCCAATGGCTGCATCCCATTATTATTTGACTGATTTATTGAGAAATGAGTTGGGATTTTCGGGTTTCGTTATTTCCGATTGGGATGCAGTGAAACAATTATATGATTTTCATTACACGGCATCAAATAGAGCAGATGCAGCACAACAGGCTATTCAAGCCGGTATCGATTTGGAAGCTTCAAGTACTTGCTTTTTAGAATTAGAAAAATTGGTTCAGGATAAGAAAATAGACATAAAATACATTGATTTAGCCGTAAGTCGGGTATTGAAAGCAAAATTCGAATGCGGATTATTCGATAAATCATTACTTAACGATGTTGATTTAAAAACAGTCATTCACTCGAAACAAAGTATTGCTTTAGCCCGGGAAATTGCGGATGAAAGTATTGTATTATTGAAAAATGAACAATCTATTTTGCCATTATCACCAGATAAATACAAATCAATTGCTGTAATTGGTCCGAATGCCGATCAATTTCAACCGGGAGATTATTCGTGGGGACGCAAAAATGAGATTGGAATTTCGGCTCTGAAAGGCTTGAAAAATAATTATGGCGATAAAGTAACACTCAATTACGCACAAGGTTGCGATGGTTGGAGTCAAAATAAAATTGGATTTGCCGATGCCATCAATGCTGCTAAAAAAAGTGATATTGCTGTGCTGGTAGTTGGAACTTCAAGTGGTACATTTACTGATAATAAAAATGCAACTTGTGGTGAAGGATTCGATTTAAGTGATTTAAAATTGCCCGGCGTTCAGGAAGATTTAATCAAAGAAATAAAAGCTACAGGAAAACCTATTGTAGTTGTACTTGTAAGTGGAAAACCATTAGCCATTCCCTGGATAAAAGAAAATGTAAATGCTGTTTTACTTCAGTTTTATGCTGGTGAAGAACAAGGCAATGCATTAGCCGATATACTTTTCGGAAAAGTAAATCCGTCCGGAAGATTAAATGTTTCGTTTCCACAATCTGTAGGAAATTTGCCTTGTTATTACAATTATAAACCAAGCGACAAAGGACTTTACAAAGTACATGGAACATTAGAAAAACCGGGTCGTGATTATGTTTTTAGTAGTCCTGATGCTCTTTGGAGCTTTGGTTACGGGCTTAGTTACACCACTTTTAACTATGAAAATGCAACGATTAGTAAGAATAACGTGAACGAAAATGACACTGTTTTTATTGATGTAAAGATAAAAAATGTAGGTGCTGTTGAGGGAAAAGAAGTCGTACAATTGTATGTTCGCGATGTAGTGAGTTCTGTAGTTACACCTATTAAGCAATTGAAAGCATTTGATAAAGTTGATTTAAAAGCCGGAGAAACAAAAACAGTTCGACTTACTCTACCCATCTTTGAATTAGCATTGATAAACCAACAAATGAAAAAAGTGGTTGAACCGGGCGATTTTGAATTACAAATTGGTACAGCTTCGAATAATATTAAAATAACCAAAACTATTGCAGTGGTGGATTAGTTTTTTAAAATAAAGACACAAAAATCAGTTTCCGAATATCATGAAAAAATTATCGTTTTTAGTCCTTTTACTTAGCTTTTTGTTCACAATAAATTCGTATTCAATAGAGAAATATCCGTCTGTAAAAGGATTGATTCATAGGGTTGTGCCACAAATTGAAACAGAAATTATTATTGATTCTATTGCATCATTGGATGGGAAAGATGTGTTTGAGATTTCTTCACTGAATGGAAAAGTAGTATTTGCTGGTTCATCTCCGGTTGCGGTGGCTTCGGCTTTAAATTGGTACTTAAAATATTACTGTCATTGCCAAGTTTCACAAGCAGGAACAAATTTAATTCTGCCAAATAATTTGCCCCGAGTTGATAAAAAGGTAAGGATATCAACACCTTATAAATACAAGTATTTTTTGAATTATTGTACTTATGATTATACCATGGCATTCTGGGATTGGACAAGATGGCAGAAAGAATTGGATTGGATGGCTATGCAGGGAATAAATCTTGTTTTAGCTATCAACGGCACAGAAGAAGTATGGCAAAATACAATGAAGAAATTAAATTTTACAGATAAGGAAATATCCGATTTTATTTGTGGACCTGCCTATCAAGCATGGTGGCTGATGGGAAACCTTGAAGGTTGGGGCGGACCTGTCTCGCAGGAATGGATTATAAACCGTACTGAATTGCAGAAAAACATTCTTTCTTACATGCGGGGAATGAGAATAGAACCTATTTTGCAAGGTTTTTATGGAATGATTCCTACAAGTATGAAAACTAAATTTTCAAAAGCTGATATTCGTGATACCGGGAAATGGTGCGGTTTCCATCGTCCTGATTTTTTAATGCCAACCGATTCTATCTTCAATTTTATTGCACAAACTTATTATAATGAGCTTGAAAAACTATACGGAAAAGCAAATTTTTACGGTGGCGATCCATTTCACGAAGGTTCTGAATTAAAAGTCGATTTAAAAACAAACGGTCAACTTATTCAAAAATCCATGCAAGAAGCATCGTCTGGTTCAACATGGGTTCTACAAGCCTGGCTCAAAAATCCATCTTCAGTTTTGCTTTCAGGGTTGGATAGAAACAAAACGTTGGTTATTGATTTGTATTCCGAATCGAACAATGCATGGAAACAAAACAAAGGTTTTATGGGTAATCGTTGGCTATTTAGTGTTATTAATAATTTTGGTGGTCGTACTTCATTATTTGGAAAATTAGATTCAATGAATATAAATTTAAATGAAGCTCGCAATAGCCAATATACCAATAAATTAGAGGGTATTGGTTGGAATCCGGAAGGCACAAATGCGAATCCGTTTATCGTTGATTATATTTTTGATTTGGGTTGGAGAAACGAAATACCAACTCCTGAAAAATGGGCTGAAAATTACAGCGTTTACCGGTATGGAAAAAATTATAAAGCGGCTCGTATGGCTTGGAGCAAATTAGCAAAAAGTCTTTATAATATTTCATTCAGATCGGATGAACCACAAAATGTAATTTGTTCCAGACCTTCGCTTGTATGGGAACGAACAGCTCCCTGGGGTCTCGGTAGAATCCAATACAAGCAAGAAGAATTAAAATCAGCCTGTTCTGATTTGCTCAACTGCTCAGATAAATTAAAAAATAGAGATACTTATCAATACGATGTTGTGGATATTACGCACCAATATTTAATGGGAGTTTCAGAAAATTATTATAACAATTTAATTGCCGATTTCAAATCAAGAAACCTTGCAGAATTCGAAATTTCTAGCAAAAAGTTTTTGGAATTGATAAAAGATTTGGATGCTTTGATGGGCACACGTCAGGAATTCTTACTTGGAAAATGGATTCAGGATGCGAGAAATATTGCGCCAACCGAAGCTGAGAAAAACCTTTTTGAACAAAATGCCCGTATGCTCTTGACAACCTGGGGTTATGGTCAAGCTCACGTTGAACTGAACGATTATGCCCACCGTGAGTGGTCTGGATTAATTGGTTCGTTATATTACGACCGTTGGAAAATTTTTATTGATGACATGTCTGCCCAATTAAAGGGTCAGAAACACATTGAATTTGATTATTCAAAATTAGAAGAAGATTGGACGAAACAAACCAATAAATTCTCAACTGTCACCAATGGTAATTCTGTAGAAATGTCAAAAATAATGTTTGAAAAATATCAACAATAGAAACTTAAGTTATTGAATAAATTTCAGTTATTAAATACCCTTAAATTAATATAGTAAAATGAGATATTTTATTCTTTCTATTCTCCTTTTCGGTATGTTGAATAATATAACTGCAGGAGCTTTCTATCCCGGAAAACCGATTGGTGTTGCTCAGGCAGAAGTTAAGGCAAGAATTTTCAAGTTAGAAAATAATACATTTACAGCAACATGGAAAATTAGCAATAAAAGGATTCTTTTCGATAATTTCTTAAACAAAGAAACGGGAAAGAGTCTCGATTTGCATTCATCGTCCATTTTTTATATCGAAATGGAAAATGGACAACGCTTAACTTCTAATGATTTTAAGTGTTTAAACGAACCTGTTTTAAATTCAATTTTAGGGTTGAAAAGTGAGATAAAAGAAAACAACAGATATGCTGGAAAACAAATTACTGCAACGCTTTTAAATTCGAAATCAGGGCTGAAGGTTTTTTTTGAAGTAACATTAAAAGATGGTGCAAATTATTTTGTCCTAAAACTTACTTTGTTACCAAAAGATTCGCTTCGCGTGAAAAGAATTGGATTAATTGAAATTCCAAAAAACAGCGGAATGAAATCGACTGGAGAAGTTGTTGGCTCACCACTTGCCGGTAACAATTTCTTTTGTGCCATTGAAACTCCTTTGAGCTTAACTGACTCAACCCCCAATATTATAGTCTCATATATAAGACTTTACGAACCAATTACGAATGCTTGCACTCAAACTTATTCTGCTGCATGGGGAGTTTCTCCCAAAAATCAATTACGTCGTAGTTTTCTTTATTATATTGAAAGGGAAAGAGCAGTTCCTTATCACCAAAAATTACATTACAACTCCTGGTTTGATCTTTCATGGATTGACAGGAAATTGAATGAAGTTTCTTGCATGGATCGTATTCAAACATTTGCCGACAGTTTGATTGTTAAACGCAATGTGAAAATGGATGCATTTCTTTTTGATGATGGTTGGGACAATAATCAAACACTTTGGCAATTTAACGGTGGATTTACGAATGGTTTTGCCAATTTATCAGCTCTTACAAAAAAATATAATGCCGATTTAGGTGTTTGGATTTCGCCTTGGGGAGGTTACGAAGAGGATAAAAACCAGAGACTTATATACGGACGCAAACAAAATCCTCCATTCGAAACCAATACCAATGGCTTTCAGTTTGCTGAAGGGTTTTCATTAAGTGGGCCTGTGTATTATAAACGTTTTTACGATGTGGTTTCTAATTTTGTGAAAAATCAGGGTGTCAGCATGTTCAAATTTGACGGAGTTGGCTGGGGAAATGACACAAAAGAAGCAAATGACAGTTATGGAAAGGACATTCATGCCTTATTGAAACTTATTCCAGATTTACGAAAAGTAAAACCAGATTTGTACTTTAGTCTCACAGTTGGAACTTGGCCTTCACCGTATTGGCTTTTTTATGGAGATGCCATCTGGCGCAGTGGAGATGATACAGGATATACGGGAGACGGATCTAAAAGACAACAATGGAATACCTATCGCGATAATAATGCCTATCAAAATATCGTGAAAAGAGGTTCATTGTATCCACTTAATTCGTTAATGTATCATGGAATCATAATTGCCGATCACGGACGTCCGGATTCGCTCGAAATGTCAGATAAAACGATTGCAGATGAGATTTGGTCATTTCTTGCAACCGGAACAAATTTGCAGGAAATGTACATTAATCCACATAAACTAAATAAATCAAACTGGGATTGTTTAGCAAAAGCAATTCATTGGGCTAAAGAAAATGAGGATATAATGGTAGATACACATTGGGTTGAAGGTTCTCCTGTTGAGGGTCAGATTTATGGTTTTGCTTCTTGGTCGCCGAAAAAAGCGATATTATCGCTCAGAAATCCATCTTCGGGAAAACAAACTATAAAAATAGATGTAACAAAAGTATTTGAAATCCCTGAAGGTTTTAACAACGATTATGTGTTCTTAGATGCAAGGACATTTGATGACACAAGGATAGTAGCTCAAGGGAAAATAGTTGAGATTACATTGGAACCATTTGAAGTAAAAGTTTATAATGCATATCCAGAAAAATAAATAAAAATGGAAAATTTAGCAAGTATTTTTAAAATTGTGGATGAAGTTGGAGAAATTCGTCCTTTAAAAGTAGGTCATATTAACGATTCGTATATTGTTGGAAGTAAGTATGAAGATGGAAACTGGTATTTTCTACAAAAAATCAATCACCATATTTTTAAGGATATAGATGGTTTGCAGAATAATATAAACTTAGTAACCCAACATATTCGGACTAAGTTAAATGCTGTTGGAGCTTCGGATATTGATAGAAAAACATTGAAATTGATATCTACTTACACTGGTAAATTATACTACCAAGATAACCAAGGTGATTATTGGCGCTTATACAAGCTTATACGTGGTACAGACAGCTATGATGTTATAACCCCAGAACTTGCTTATAAAGCAGGAAAAGCTTATGGAAATTTTCAAGATATACTATCAGATATTCCTCATGATCAGTTGATAGAAACAATTCCCAATTTTCACAATATGGAATTTAGGCTTGAACAATTCAGGGAATCTGTAAAAAATAATATTGCCAATCGTTTATCGGAAATACAGGAACTAATAGACGAAATAGAAAAACGAGCAGAAGAAATGTGTCTACCCGAACGTTTATTTAGAGAAGGTTTACTTCCAAAACGGATTAATCATTGCGACACAAAGGTCAATAATCTGTTGTTCGATGAAAATGATGACCCCATTTGTATTGTTGACTTAGATACGGTTATGCCAGGTTTTGTTTTATCCGATTTTGGCGATTTTATGAGAACAGGAGCAAATACAGGAGCAGAAGATGACATAGATTTGAGTAAAGTTTCGTTTAATATGGAAGTTTACAAGTCCTATACGAAAGGATATTTAGAATCAGCAAGTTGCTTCCTGACTTCTACCGAAATTGAATTATTGCCTTTCGGAGCCAAACTTATGACCTATATGCAGTTGACACGATTTTTAGCTGATTATCTGAATGGTGATACTTATTATAAAATCAATAACCCGTTACATAATTTACAAAGGTCAAAAGCACAGTTCAGATTGTTGCAAAGCATTGAAGTGAATTATATTGATATGCAGGAGTTTATAAACCGAATAATTTCCAATCAACCTGATTGAAGTGTAAAATAATTTCATACTATTGATGTTTTAAACAACCTAATGAATATTTTTTGGTTCTCTCTGATTAATTTATTCTGTTAGGTTAGAAAGAATGTTTGAATGATTTCACACATTCTTTCTTTTGTATATATGATAAGCAAATTTGAAGAAATATTATTTGAGTTTAATCAAAATACCATATGCAATTCTAACGAAAGACTGATTTTCAAAAACATATTTTCTCCTGTTGAACAGTACTAACACTTTTGTTTAATAATTTCGCAGTATTTTTGATCGAGACCCGCATTAAAGAAAAAGAAATTACATTTTTATATTTTTCTTTCATTCTTTCAGTAATCTTTGTAGTTCCAGTTCTCTTACCCAACTCTCTACCTTTATCAATATAGTTCCAAATCTAAGAAACACTATCATTTAACCGAATTGGTTCGTTTGAAATTAATTAAAGATAAGTGTTGGTCTTGAGACAAACTACATTTCAAAATAAAATACCTGAATTTTCCAAAATTGACTCAGCCTCACAGCAATGTGGGGGCTTGTCTTTTTTTATCCATAGCCTTTGAGGTTCATTTGCATTGCAAATAACTTCAAAGGCTTTTTTTATGCAATATTCTCAACGCCCTGCCGAGTGGCAACTGTACTTTCATAATTCGATACCCGATATTATCTGCAACAAAGATGTTGCAAGTGAAGGACTTTCATTTGCATTGAAAGTGAGAGGGGTAGTGGTGTTGGACGAACATTATACTTGGGACACAAACGGAATAATCCAAGTGCGAAACCTTGGCGAAATCATAGAGAAATTCCTCGATACAACGGCAACAGTTGACAAAGTAGAAGTGGTAAGTTACCTTTTGAAAGGTACGCCTATTATTGAATTCAAATTCACGGAAGCAGCCACTGTGTATGTGGGCAATTTCATTGCTTGCAAATGTGATGTGGACTTAGGTAATTTGAATGATTCAAGTTGGGCAGCTCGTAATTTTCTTACCCGATGTCTCGGAACAAAGAAAACTGCTCTGGATCGTAAAGAAACAGTGTCGTACCTACAAAAAGACACAGATAATTTTCTTTATTTGGTGGCTAAAATTACCTTCCTCGACAATGGAGTAATCATCGAACAGCAAGGCAATTTGACCATGTTTGGACACGCACCAAACACAACTCACAGCCATTTAATTGCTACTCTCAATACCTCGTTAATATCTGTCCTCAAACAATTAGGACTACCCAACACTACAGAAGTTTTGAATTATCAAGTGTGGGTATCGGCTACCAGCAATGGTGAATCAGGAACTTTATGCAATGCCTATACATATTTAGTGGACTCAACACCTTACCGAGAAACAGCTAGTTTTCTTTTCCTCAATGCCTTTGGAACGCTTGAAACGTTTACGGCAACCGGATTGAAAACCACCGAAAAAACTGCTGAATATAATTTGGGCAATATCGACAACCACTACAGAAAGCTAACACAAGATTTTAAGAGCGAACAAACCTGTAATAGCGGGTTTCTAACAGAGAACGAAATGGAATGGGCTGACGACCTTGTGAAAAGCTATTCAGTGGCATTAATGAGTAGTAATAGCATTGCTCAAGTAACACTCACAAAAGTGAGTAAAACGGACACGGAAGCCAATGTTTTACAGTCGTTTACATTTAGCTATCAATTGGCCAAAAATAAGAACTTCATTTTTATGAGTAAACATGTTGGCATTTTTGAAGCAGTATTTGACAATACTTTTCAATAATGATACACATAAACGCTGTCCGCAAAATATTACAGAATAACAAAACGCCATTCTCCTGTAAAGTGTGGAAAAAGAACGGTGAGATATTGGCATACAATGATGTGGTATGTAGTTCAAGCAATTTTGCCCGAAATACGGCAAACCTGCTTTTTACCGAAAGCCGACAAATGCGAAGAATACGCATTGTCTGCCTGTTTGAAATCAATGACGAAGAAATCTTTATTTAATTTCCAATTATTCAATTTCCAATTATCAATTAAGACCAAGTTTAGCAATAAAACCGTGTACTCGTTTACTTGTCCACTTGTTTACTAGAATACTATGAGCAGAGAAATCAATGTTTTTGAAATTCCGATAGGGAAGGCAAGTCGTGTAGCAATTGACAAAATGAATGAAGGAACACAAATTTTCGATACCGATAATTTAGTTCCTATGGCATTGCCAACACCCGGAGCGTTGCGTGGATACGTGCCTTGGGGTGACGACAACCTGAGACCGAACGAGATACTTCGCCTTATGCGGAACGATGAAGTAATGTCCAGCAATATGTTTTTCAATATCC
>CAIKVR010000044.1 GCA_903830915.1 uncultured Bacteroidales bacterium | reverse complement strand
CTGAGCTACTTTCGCAAAATTATTTACAATTTATTCATTTACAAGTTACTATTTTAAAATGGCAAATAGTAAATGATCAAATCGTAAATGGAAAATCGTGGGCAGTGAAGGATTCGAACCTCCGAAGTCGAAAGACAGCTGAGTTACAGTCAGCCCCAGTTGGCCACTTTGGTAACTGCCCAAATTCATTTAATAAATAAGATGTGAAATTAATAATTTGCTTACAGTAAACATAACTATAAGCATCAAAAACCTCTGTTTTTAATTGATAAATATTAATTTTTAATTGTTTTGAGCCTCTTGTCGGATTCGAACCAACGACCCCGAGATTACAAATCACGTGCTCTGGCCAACTGAGCTAAAGAGGCAAATTGTTTATTATTAGAACTTTATCAGTATAAAAAGCCGTTTGAACATTGCTGTTTCAAACGGCTTGCAAATGTACGCAATTATTTCGGACTACAAAATACTTTGCTGTAATATTTTATTTTTTACCTGTTTTTTCTTTGTGTTTGCGGATTTGCTTTTCCAAAGCTTCAATGGTTAAATCGACAGCTTCTTCAAAACTGTCACAGGTTTTTGAAGCAAAGAAATCAATATTCGGTATCGTTACCTTGATTTCTGCTTCTTTGTTGGTGGCCGTTTCGGGCTTTACTACCTTTAAATACACCTCTACATTCATTATTTCATCAAAATTCTTTTCCAGTTTCTGCACTTTTTTAGTTATGTGCGACTGAAGTGTGGTAGTTGAATCAAAATTGATGGACTGGATCCTTAGTTTCATAATAGCCTCCTTTTTTTATTTAGCTCTTGGATGAGCCTGGTTATATATATTGTGTAGTTCTTCAAAACTCGTGTGTGTGTACACCTGAGTTGCTGCCAGACTACTGTGACCTAACAATTCTTTTACTGCATTTATATCGGCACCTGCATTTAGCATACCGGTGGCGAAGCTGTGGCGCAGAACGTGTGGGCTTCGTTTATGCAGGCTGCTTACTTCGGACATTGTATCGTGTACCAATTTGTAAACCTGCTTTGGGTACATTTTCATGCCATTAACCCGGACAAACAGATAAGAATCAAACACTTCCACTTCTTCATTGCGACGTTTAATATAGCGTTCAATATCCTTGCAAATCATTACACCAAGCGGAATAACCCGTTGTTTGTTTCGTTTGCCGGTAACTTTCACACTCCCATCGTTCAGGTCGATATCGGTATCACATATATTCAGCAGTTCGGACAGACGCATTCCGGTAAGGTAAAAAAGCGACAAAATCAGCTGATCTCGTACGGGTTCAAATCTATCCGGAATATTCGGATTGCCCAGCACCCTGACCATTTCGCTTTCTTTAAAAAACGCCGGAAGTGGTTTCTTTGTTTTAGGCAAAATGATTTTTAACGTAGGATTCTTTGTTACATAATCACGCCTCAGCAGGAAATGCCAGAATGATTTAAGCGTAGAGATCTTACGGGACAGGGAACGGGCTGAAAGATTGTCGTTCATCAACGAAAGTACCCACTGCTGAATTTGCAGGGCAGTTATTTCTTTCGGATTAAGTTGATCTGGTTTAGTCTGCAGGAAATTGCAGAACTGAAGCAAGTCCGTATGATATGACAAAACAGTATGAGTCGAATAATTCTTCTCATACTGTAAATATTGCAGGAATTCGTTCATCATGACCGTATGCTCAAATCTGCAACGAAAATAATAGAAATAAATCAGGAAAACAAGTTTTCCTTCAAAAAAATACTATTCTTCGCCTAATTGCAATTTTTGCACGTAAACCGCGTGAACTTTCTCTTCGCGTTTTACTACTGAAGGTTTGTCGAAACACTGACGACGACGTAATTCTTTTACAACGCCTGTCTTTTCAAATTTGCGTTTGAATTTTTTCAACGCTCTTTCAATGTTTTCGCCTTCTTTTACGGGTACTACG
>CAIKVR010000043.1 GCA_903830915.1 uncultured Bacteroidales bacterium | reverse complement strand
TATCAAGCAATGCCACTCCTGAATTTATATTGTCCAGGGTAAAGTCTGTGAATTTATATTTGGTGGCTATTTTCCCACTTGTATTCACGGTGGCTTTTGCGAAATTCAAGGCATAATTATAATACTTATCTCCACCATACAAATCATATACCTTCAGGATAGATTCAACAAACAATCCGGTAGGATAATCCCAAATGCCCAGGGCTCCGCTTCGTGTCATTTGAGATTGAGCCATTCGTTGGAAATAAGGCAAATTGGAACCAAAAGCATGAAAGTTAAGTGCAATACTTAAAAAGGTAATGAGTATGAATTGTTTCATTATTGAATATTGAATCTGAGAAAAATAACAGTAGAAATTAATCAATAAGCAACTAAAAACGATGGGTTGGAACTGAATTTTATTTTAAACAATACAGTTCCAACTCATCAATCTTTCTGAATATTTATTTCTTCATTATTTTAATCGACTGCATCTGACTCCCCACTTGCAATCTACCAATATACATTCCGCCATTAAGCTGACTCAAGTCGATAGTCTTTTGGTTTTCCCCAGTGTTAAAGTTGTAGGACTGTTCAAATACAAGTTTCCCTGTTAAATCAACTATTGACAGTCTGCCCTTTTCATTGTTTGAAGCATTAAAGGTCATCGTCGTGGTATGATCGATAGGATTAGGATCAATACTAAGATTCTGAATCAAATCATTCACAGAAGATATCCCTGATAGTGTAGCTGGAGAACAATTGCCGTACCTTGGAACCTTTTTGATTTCGATACGGTCAAAATTAGGTCCGCTGTTTGCACCCGGACCGGTAAATTTAAGTAGATTGTTCCCTGCATTTAAGGCTAAAATTACCGGGGCATAGGCATATACTTCATAAGAACCCGGGTTCGGGCAGGTAGGATTAGCCCAAAGAACACCATTTACATAAACGTTTATCGGACGATCCTCAATTCCGGCATAATAAATATTTACATCATAACAACCGGCAACTGCAACAGTTGCATTCAACGTAACAGAAGCATCAGAGGCAGCGTTCGTAAAATCAACATATCCTGTACCGGTAAATGCATGATCAGTTTTGACAGTTGCATTCACGAGAGAACCAGTTTCTGCTTGAATAGTGTTCCAGTCTGTGGCTACGATAGGTGCAAAAGTAGCCGTAATTGTTTTGTTTCCGTCCATGAGAATGGTTCCTGCATTTGTACCAGTACTAATATCACCGCTAAAAGCAGAGAAAAGGTTTCCGGTATTGGCTATTGCATTTAATGAAACGACAGTACCTGCATCGTAAATACCTGTGTTAACAGGGTTCAACAAGACAGAACCTGAACCGACCACATTAACTGTCAAGGTATATTGTGCTGTTGCGGTAAAATTAGCTGTTACAGTTTTATTGTCATCCATCACTATCGTTGCAATTTTCGAGGTAGCTGATAAGTCACCGCTGTAGTTTGTAAATTTGTTATTGGCATTGGCGTTCGAAATAAGCGTAATAACTGAACCTTTTACATAAGGACCGGTTGCGGGATCTAACGTAACTTCTCCAGACCCTGTAGTATAAACCGTTAAACTATATGAGGGTGTCAGAACGCTACTCCCGGTTTCGAAACAACCCAAATCGGGTTTAGTGCCATTAAAAGGAACCGGTGAAATCCCTAAATAAGGAAAGTTAATGACTATGGTACCTGCATCAATTTCTTTAGTTGCAGTTGATGCCAAATGAGCAAATGTAATATCCGGCAAACTGCCATTTGCTTTTCTTGCCGCGATGCATTGAGTATAACCGGTGGCCACATCGGAAACCTGAAAATCAGCTATGGTAGCAAAATTACTCGCTTCCGATCCATCTGTCGTTTTTGAAACAAAAGAGTTCGTGGCAAATACCTGGGGGTTTGTGGTAGAAAAACCTGTTTTTGTTCCGCTTGGTTGAAGTGAAATGCAATTTTCAACTGTAACTTTCTTTCCAGTTGCTAATGCTGTTTTAAACATATAATTGCCTTTTGCATTGCTGATACTCGTGCAGTTTATCAACGATATTGAACCCATATTCCCATTCTGATCAAAGCCTTTGTTTGTGTTTCCAAACGAAAGACAATTTATCAATATCTGGTTGTGTCTTTGATCAGGTGTTGTACCACTACCCCCTGTTTTAAATCCGTTCCCGTTCCCGGGACCAACTGATCCATCTTTCAGATAACCACTTTTAAATGTCCAGCAATTCTCCAAGGTTGTAGTCATATCATCAGCTACGGGTGGAACTGCATCCAAGCATTTCAGGTAACCATCCCATCCATCATCGGAATTGCACCAGGCACGACATCCATAATAGTAATTGCCTGTTCCCGGATCTATTTTAGTGGAGAAACCATCCGCATTTCCATACGAAGTGGCAGGGTCGGCATTCAAGTATGAATCGCAATTTATTATTTTGTTATAGG
>CAIKVR010000042.1 GCA_903830915.1 uncultured Bacteroidales bacterium | reverse complement strand
TGTTCCTGTTTCCTGAAATCGAGTAATTCGGTGATTAGAATCCGTAAATGGGTGGCATTTTTATAAATTTTTGATAATCGGTTGTAAATGGCCGGTGTGATATTATCCATTTGAGTCATTGACTCTATTTGTCCTATTATCAGCGTCAATGGGGTGCGGAATTCGTGTGATATATTGGTGAAAAATTGCAACTTCGCCTGATTCAACTCTTTGATATGATCATTTTCTTTGATTTCATACTCCAGCGAAGTTTGCAACAGAATTTTAGATTTATTGAATGAAATAATCCACCATATCGCACCTCCTATAAGTAACAAATAGATAATATATGCAATTGTGGAAGCATAAAACGGAGGGGAAACTCTCAAAGACAACTCAATTTCTTTAGGTTTCGTATTCGAGTTATTGGATAGCAATTCCCTGACATGAAGCACATAACTACCGGGACTTAAATTAGAATATTTAATGCTTTGCTCGGCCACTGGCATCCACTTATCTTCAAAACCTTCAAGTTTGTACTCATAAGCCGTTTTATTTGCTTTAATGTAATTGGAAGTGGCAAATTTTATGATAATATTTGTCTGGTCGTAACTTAATCTCAGTTTATTCAAGTAGGGCATGGCAGCCGACAAAATACCCGTTTTATCGGATGGTCTGATAAGTTGATTGTTTACATAAATATCAGAGAAAAAGAGGTTGTAGTCTTTCTGATTTGGATTAATCTGATTTTCGAAAAATGAAGCCATGCCGTTAGTACCGCCAACAAATATTTCCCCGTTACGAGTAACATACACACCACATCCGAAATTAATCATTTCTAGCGGTAGACCATGCGATTTGTCGAGACTATAAGTTTTATTGCTTTCCGGATCAAACAAATTCACGCCTTTATTGGTCAATAAAACAATATAACCATAATTTGTTTCGGTGATATCATAAATAAAATCAGATAGTAAACCATTTTGCTCAACGTTATAACAGCCGAAATTATCGGTTTTGGGCAAGTATTCATACAGACCGGAGCCTTTGGTGGCAAATAAGATGCGGCCTTTTTTGTTTTCATACATACGGGTAATGGTATGTCGGCCAATAGAACCGGTATTTTTGAAAGAGTGAGAGTACGTTTTAAGCTTCCTGCTGATCAGGTTATAGCACTTAACGCCACCATCAGTTTGAGCCAGCCAAAGATTCTGCTTTGAATCAATCAATAGGGTGGTTATATCTGTACCAATTGCTTCTGCAATTTTTATATCGTCGAAAAAAGGTGAAAGAGCTCCGGTAATAATATTTAATTGAACTATTCCTTTCTGAGTCAGAATAATGAGATTTCCTTTGTATGGACAAAGCATTTCAATCACATCGTTTGGAAAATTTGGAGTATTACGTGTGGTTATTTGTGTAAAACGTCGGCTACGGATATCATAAATAGAAACTCCACCCATATGTGTTCCTATATAGAGTTTGTCATTTTGTGGATTATACCAGATACATTTCAGGTTATTGTGTGAGATGCTGTTTGTTCCCTCTGCTTTAAATGCCTGAAAAATTTTGGTTCTGCGGTCGTAGAAATTCAGCCCGCCGCCTTCGGTACAAATCCACAGATTGCCTGCTTTGTCTTCAGTCATTTTGCCCACAAACGGGAAATTAATATTTTTAGGACTATTGGCATTGGGGTAATAATAAGTGTAAATATTTGCCTCCGGATTGTAGTAATTGATTCCACCGTAATACGTGCCAATCCAGATAGTGCCCTGTTTGTCTTTAAATAAAGCATAAATGGAGGTGTGAGAAAGGTCTGTCGGTTTATCCCCCGATTTTTTAAAGTTGACAATACTACCACTTTCAGGAGTCAGACGATCCAAACCTGTAAAAGTGGCAATCCAAATTTGTCCAAAATTATCCTCGCAGAAATCGCGTATGATATTGCTCGAAAGTGAATTTGAACCACCTGGATTTTGAAAGTAATGCTCGATTAATCCCGACCAGTTTACCTTAAAAACCCCGTTTTCGGCCGTTCCAACCCAGATATTTTTTTTAGAATCCTCGTAAATGGCTGTAATTTTAAAATTAGGAATAATAACATTAAATATCTTGTTGTCATCAAGCAAACAAAGCCCATTTTCAGTTCCTACATACAGTTTATTATTACTCGCTTCAAAGAGTCTTGTAACCGGATATTTATCATTTACCATGAAATAATCTGTTCCACTTTTTTTTGAGTAATCGTACTGAATAATCTTATTCTCAGCAGCATACCACAAGTTTTTCTTTCCCTGACCCAATGCACGGCATTTGTTATTTATAAGTGTGAATTTATCTGACATAATATCATAG
>CAIKVR010000041.1 GCA_903830915.1 uncultured Bacteroidales bacterium | reverse complement strand
ATTGTATATTTGCAATTTTTCAATTGCTTTGCAGCGGGTGCGCCTGCTCATGCAGGGCGCACCACACGCCTATGGGACATTGGCTGGCTGACGTGCATTCCGGCAGTTTTGCTCCCGCAAACCGCCAAATGCCCATAGCCTCGGTCGTTATGGCCAATAGTAGAAAAAGAAAAGACGATATTATTTCATAGAATTTGCCAGCGGACAATTCTTAAGAAAACTGATTGAAAAACGAGGACAAAAGGACGGAATAATTAAAAACAGTGAGCCGTTTTCAGACTCACTGTTAGTTGTTTTAAATGTTTGACAAAAAAGGAGACTTCTTGATAAATGCTTCAGAAGAAAGTTGTTCTATGAGAAAAAATGCTAAATCAGTTGCACTGATTTTATCTCCAGGACAATCTTGTAAGTCAACATTAACTTGATTTCGCTCATCTGTTTGTTCAATTAAAGGCAGTCTGACCAAAGTCCAATCAATATTGCTATTAACAAGAATATCATATTCCAACTGTTTGTCTGTAGTAGAAATTGGAAATGTTTTTTTCATCCAATCAGTACCAAATGAAGTTTTGGTAGATTTCTTATCGAAAGGTGTGTCAACATTTAACCCTGTAGTTACGATATAACGATGCACATTGCATTCATTCATTGCTTTAATTACATTGGTTGTTGACTGACTGAAAATTGTAGGTTCGCTTGCAGGTATACCTAAGCCTAAAGTACTAATTACAGCTTGACAATCCTCAATCAGAGAATGTATAGAACTAAAATTAGTCACTTCACCTTTAATGACTTCGATAAAAGAGCTTTTGAGTTGAAAATTATCGGGATTTCTAAGAAGAATTTTGAGTTGAAAACCTTGATTTAGAAGTTGGTTGACAAGGTATTTTCCCGATTTGCCGGTACCGCCAATTATAGCGATTTTTATTTTTTGTTTCATTTTCGTCTTTATAAAATTTTAAAATATGATTAAGGGTTCGTGTTTTTCAAGAAGAAAACCGAACTAATCGAACAGACAAAGGGATTCACTTTCTGTCTTCGATACAATCAATATTTTATAAAGAGAGTTTAATGGCACAAAAGTACGAAACATTATGAAAGTATACAAGTTGGAGACAAAGAAAAGACGAAAAAAAACTTAACTTTGTGACTGACGAACATTGACGTGCTTTGACAGATCCCACCTCCCCCTCGTTTGCAACGAGGGGTTAATGGTTAAGCGTTTGTAACACATAAAAACGAAAATATGTCATCTGAGAATTACAGAATTGAAAATCAAAACAGTGTATATTTTCTTACTTTTACTGTTACCGATTGGGTAGATGTTTTTACCCGGCTGAATTACCGGAATATTATGGTAGAATCGTTAGATTATTGCAAAAAGAACAAAGGATTAAAATTGTATGCATGGTGTTTAATGACCAATCATATTCATTTAGTTTGTGGCATTGAAGAACCATTTAGAATGACAGACTTTCAGCGTGATTATAAAAAATTCACAGCAAAAGCAGTACTTGACGATATTCAGCAATTGCCTGAAAGCAGAAGAGAATGGATGTTGTATAGGTTTGAATTTGCCGGTAAATTCGATAACCGTATTGAAAAGTATCGGTTTTGGCAGGATAAAAGTCATCCCATTGAGTTGACAACAAATGAAATGATAAATCAACGTATTAACTATATTCACGAAAATCCTGTAAGAAGTGGTTTTGTTGCTAAAGCTGAAGATTATTTGTACAGTTCTGCACGAAATTACGCCGGGCTAAGCTGTATAATTGAAATAGATATGATTTAAATTCTTTGTTACAAACAAATAACCATTAACCCCTCGTTGCAAACAAGGGGGGAGAGAGATTTTATGACCCTGTCTTAAGCTCAAGCGTAAAAACACCTAGCATTTACAAAGTATTTCGTGGTGGTAGTTGTTACAGTTTGGCACCTTTAAACAGAAATACTTTAGGTTATTTTGGTAACCCGGCAAGTTACTATAATTCTCTTGGATTTCGTTTCTGCAAGTCTTTTACTAAATAATTTAAAATTAATATGAATACTCCAACTTCAAAAAAGATATTTTTCGCTTTTATTTTTCTATTCATTCTTGTATTGCAATCTGGTGCTTCAATAACAAATGTAGTAAAGTTGAGGACAAATAATCTGACAAATCCAATAGGAATTGATGTAACTCCAGTTTTCAGTTGGCAATTGATTTCCGATACCCGGGGCGAAACTCAATCTGCATATCAGATTCTTGTCGCTTCTTCACAAGCTCTTTTGGATGCTAACACGGGTGATGTTTGGAATAGTGGGAAAATTGTTTCTTCTGCTTCAAATAATATTCTTTATGTCGGGAATGCTTTACAGAGCAAAACTGATTATTTTTGGAAAGTATGCGTTTGGAATCAAAATAATGAGCAAAGTAGTTGGAGCAATGGGTCTCGTTTCGGAATGGCTATGCTTCAACCTACCGACTGGACAGCAAAATGGATTATGTATAAAGATGAAAATAAATTGTATCCGCATGTTGATGTTGTTTTTGATGAACCAATATTGGCTAGATACATACGATTAAATGTTACAAAAATAGGGATTCCGGTAGATGAAAATAATTTTTGGCGACTGCAATTAGCCGAAATACAAGTGTATAGTCCGTTAGATACGCTTAATAATCTGGCATTAAATCGTACGGTAACATTTTCCAACGAATATGTTGCCGGTAGCTGGAAATCGAGCAATTTAACGGATGGTATTGTTACGTCTACTTCTACCAGTTCCGGGGCAACTTCTAATACATATACCTCCGGAACATTGACAACACCCATCTATATACAAATTGATCTTGGAAGCGAAATGATGGTAAATAAAGTAGTATTGTTTCCACGAAATAATATATCATCAAAAGCAAACGCTTTATTGGTTGGAAGTTTTCCTCAGGACTTTAGCATTGATACAAAGATTACAGGTGGCATTGATTTCAGCATTCGCAAAACCATTGTTGACCAACCAACTCCTGCTAGAGTGGTTGCTAATACTAAATTACCGATGCTGGGTAAAAACGTTGAAATCACAAAACAAATAAAAACAGCAAAATTTTATGCCAGCGGCTTAGGATTATTTGACCTAAAAGTTAACGGTAAAGCGGTGACAAATAATGTTTTGGAACCTGGCGAAACAAATTATGCAGGTACTTATCTTTATGCTAGTTATGATGTAAAAGATCTTCTTGTACTTGGACAAAACACACTTATTTCGACACTCGGGAATGCACAATATAACAATCCATCGGGAACAGGTAGATATCAAAAATTAAGCAAGGTATATGGTTCACTTAAGTTTATGGGACAACTGGAGATTGTTTTTACTGATGGAACAAAGCAAACCATTATTACAGATGAAAGTTGGAAAAATGCTTTGAGCCCAATCACATTCAGTTCGTGGTACGGTGGCGAAGATTATGATGCACGTTTAGAACAACCGAATATAGATCAGTCGGGATATAACTTGCAAAACTGGACAAATGTATTATTATGTACTGAAAAAGCAAGTGTCCTTAAAGCTCAATTTTATCAGCCTACAACGATAATGGAAACTTGGAAAGCTATAAAAGTTACTAATCCTGCTACTGGTATTTATGTGGTTGATTTTGGACGTAATTTTGCTGGAAAGTACGAATTAAGCATGAAACTCCCGGCAGGAACAGCCGTTCAATTCTGGCCATCAGAATTGTTAGACGCCTCTGGCAGGGTTACTCAATCTGTTATTGGAACACCTGTATATGATACTTACACTTTTAAAGGTAGTACGACAAATGAAACCTGGGGTCCAAAATTTGTATATCATGGATTTAGATATCTCGAATTGCGTGGAATGACTTCAGCTCCCACAGCAGATATGTTTACAGCCGAATTAATCCGTTCTGGAATGGAAAAAATCGGTAAATTCAGTACTTCAAATAATATATTGAATCAGACGGATTTAATTATTACACGTTCAATGGAGGCAAATTTATACAACACTTATACTGATTGTCCAACACGCGAAAAACTTGGTTGGTTAGAAGTGCCAAGTTTATTGTATAATTCAACTGCTCAAACCTATGATGTTTCGGCATGGATGCCTAAGATTTTAATGGATATTAAAGATACACAACTTTCAACCGGTATGGTTCCTACAACAGCTCCTGAATATGCAGTTTTTGGAGGACAGTTCAGGGATGATTCAACTTGGGGTGGCGCAGCCATTATGATACCTTGGCAGACTTATATAACGTATGGAGACATTCGACAGTTACAAAACGCATATCCAACCATGACCAAATTGATGGATTATTTTGCTACACGTGCTTCGGGAAATCTTTTGAATTATGGATTAGGAGATTGGGGTGCTGTCGACAAATCTACCTCAGTAGGTTTTACTGTAAGTTGTACCTATTTCAATCTGGCAAATGCAATGAGCAATGCAGCATTAGCATTGGGAAATACAGCTGATGCAACAAAATATGCTTCATTAGCAACAAATATAAAAACTGCAATTAATACAACTTACTATAAAACTGCAACAGGTTCGTACGACTCCGGTTCACAAGCAGCTAATGCACAGGCTATTTATTATGGCATTGTTCCCGATGATAAAAAAGCAACCGTGGTTCAAAATCTGGTTTCTTCGATTCAAAACGTTGGTCTGTATCATTTGTCGACAGGAGAAATAGCTCTAAAACCCCTATTTCTATCGCTTGCTCAAAATGGATACAACGATGTGGTTTATACAATGGCAACACAAACAACTAAACCAAGTTATGGCTATTTTGTGCAAAGCGGTTGTACAACTACACCAGAATTTTGGGATTTATCAGGTTCACAAAACCATTGTATGATGGGACATATTCAATCGTGGTTTTATGAACATTTAGGGGGCATTAAAAACGATGATATTGCTTTTCATAAATTTATTGTGGAACCTGCTTACCCAATAGGATTAGATTCAGTTCATGTAGAAACTGCTTCTGTGTACGGTAAAATTCGTTCTATATGGAAACGAAACACAGATCAAACTGTAAGTCAACTTGTTGAAGTACCTGCAAATTCCAATGCTACCATTCGCTTGCAAACAGAAGATATAAAAACAGTAAAAGAAAATGGAATAGCTCTTGTAGTTGGGAATGGAATCAATTCATTCACAGTAAATAATGGTAAGGTTGAAATTGAAGTAGGTTCGGGTGTATATAATTTTAATTTTATGTTGCTTGCAAATGTTTCAACAATAGAATTACCCCCCTGCTGCCGCACGATTCTTGACAAGTCAAGCGGCAAAGTCGAGCGGCATCGTGTGGCAGGTAAGTAATTAAACATCAGAACAATATGTGTTTACTTATGTGCAATTTATTATGCAGGAGAAAATGGTTATTGGATATTCCCACCACCCCTCGTTTGCAACGAGGGGATTGTTTATTTTTTAGTAACTGTTTAAAAATAAATCTTAAATTGTTTTTCAATTATTTTTTAGGCTAGTTGTGGCTTTGTTTTTTGAAAAATAGCGGGCTATTTGAGAAAAATAAAGGTGCAAATAGTCAAAAAAGAATGGAAAACAATAAGATAGTTCAGGTTTCAAAAATAAAGAAGAATACTTATTCAACTGAAAACCAGTCCAAATACTATATTGACGATTATTTTTAAACAGTTTCTAAGTATTGACTTTGTTTTATTTTAGCAAAGCAGAATTGTATGTTTGTAAATGAAACTAATTGCCTAAATGAAAAAAACACTCTTCATATCAATTATATTTTTTCAGTTTTTCAATTGCTTTGCTAATGCTCAGCAGGTTGGAAAAGCAACTTATTACAGCAAAAAGCTACATGGGCGACACACTTCGGATGGTGGACGATACTACCCTGACAGTTTAACATGTGCGCATCGATCTTATCCATTTGGTACTATACTTAAAGTACGAAACCCTAAAAATGACAGTGTGGTTATTGTAAGAGTTACAGACCGGGGTCCTTTTCATAAACGACTAATGATTGATCTATCTTTCAGTGCTGCCAAAACATTGGATATAGTGCGCTATGGCATTGCTAACGTAGAGATTACAAAGCTTGATTCTATACCGGCAAAACGTCTACCTATTGAGCCTATACTCCTTGCTCAAAATCGAATTTTCATTATCATTACTTCAATTCAGAATCCATCTTTTCCAAAAATGTAGTCGATAGCAAATTTTCTGCAATCGTTTGCAATAAATCCTTTCTGAAACATATAAAAAGTTCTTTCAATTTGCAGAACAGATTGTTACTTTTGTGGTAGAAAACCTCGAATTAAATCCACATGTTGAAAAAAATCCTCTTCATTCTTCTTTGTAGTTTTTCCTTGCCTATCATTGCACAAATCGAACGTGTTGAACCTGCATTTTGGTGGGTTGGAATGAAAAACCCGCAGCTTCAATTGCTGATTCACGGAACAGAAATTTGCAACTACACACCTGAAATAAATTATCCGGGAATAAAAATTCTGAAAACAAATCGGGCTTGTAGTCCAAACTATCTGTTTGTAACGCTCGAAATTGATTCAAAAAAAGCCAAAGCCGGAACATTTCAAATTCTACTGAAACAAGTTGATAAAAAAGACATCTCTATACCCTACGAGCTAAAAAAACGACGGAATGGTTCTTCTGAACGTCAGGGTTTTACGAGTTCCGATGCGATTTACCTGCTTATGCCCGACCGCTTTGCCAACGGTGATCCGACAAACGATAACATTGACGCTCAGCCTGACAAACTGAACCGTAAGATTGACTACGCTCGTCATGGAGGTGACATTAAAGGAATTGTTGATCATTTGGATTATATCAAAGAATTGGGTGCTACAGCCATTTGGTGTACGCCCGTCCAGGAAAATAATTATGAGAAATACAGTTATCATGGGTATGCCATCAGCGATTATTACAAAATTGATCCCCGCTTTGGCAGCAATGCTGAATATTCAAACTTTGTAGAAGCATCGCACCAAAAAGGTCTGAAAGTGATTATGGATATGGTTTCCAATCATTGCGGAATATGGAGCTGGTGGATGGCCGATTTGCCTTTCGAAGACTGGATTCATCAATGGCCTGCAATGACCTACACAAATCATAAAGCCGGTACAATAAAAGACACACATGCTTCTGAAATTGATAAAAAACTGTTTATCGACGGTTGGTTTGATAAAACAATGCCGGATATGAATCAAAAAAATTCGTATTTCTGGACGTATTATATTCAAAACTCAATCTGGTGGATTGAATCGTCAAACCTGGATGGTATCAGAATGGACACCTATCAATACAACGACCGGGATGCCATGACCCAATGGGCTAAAGCGATTACCGATGAATATCCCAAATTTAATATCGTTGGCGAAACTTCATTTGCAAATTCGATGGATATTGCATTTTGGCAGAAAAATTCTGTGAACTCTCTAAAATACAATTCGGAATTGCCTTCAGTAATGGATTTTATTCTGCAACGCTCCCT
>CAIKVR010000040.1 GCA_903830915.1 uncultured Bacteroidales bacterium | reverse complement strand
ATATACAGAATGATACCTACATTATTCTGAAAGATTTTAAAAACGCTGTAAACGAAAAACAATTAACCTTTTTGTAATGGGTAAATTAGCTAGACAAGAAAGGGCTCATCATAATAAGGGGAATACAACAGTCGAAAGAAATACAATAATAGACGATAATCTATTACCCCCAGCAGAAGAACTTGCTCGGCTTCAAGAAATAGATCCCGATGCTATTCAATGGATAAAAGAGCGTGTAAAGCAGGAGCAAGATGCAAGAATACGTTTTAATGATAATAGGGTGGAGTTATCTAAATATGACATGACAATAACCCGAAATCAAAATATGTTGGCGTTAATTTTCGCTTTCTTAATAATTGTTCTTGGGTTAGTATTTTCTACATATTTAATTTATTCTAAATTAGAAATACAAGGAACTATATTTGCTGGTGCTACAATAGTAATGGCTGCAACAATGTTTCTAAGGCATGGTAAAAATCAACCAACCAAAAAATAATAAAAAAGACCCACTATGTTTAGTGGTTTTTTGTTTTTTTAGACCAAACATTACTTTCCTAATTATTCAAACTTTTCCTTTCTACTCTAATAACATTTTCAGTACATTTCTTGTTCTTTTTCACTTAGTTGTCAAAATATATACAAAATGTTTGATTATCTTTGCTTTTGGTAATTATAATGATTTCCAATGTTTAAAATGTTTGTACCATTATTTTTAAACTTGAAAAACATGGTACAATTCATGGTACAAATATACAGTTTAGAGTGTTTTACTCTAAAGAGTTAAATAATTTACTCTTTTTAATGTTCTGTAAATCAGTAATTTAAAATCCAAATCTGCCTTTTTAGCTCAGTCGGTAGAGCAATTCATTCGTAATGAATAGGTCTGGGGTTCGAGTCCCCAAAAAGGCTCATAAAAAGAAATTTCACTTCAATGTTGATGTTTGAAAACGGTTTGTTAGCCTCCTTTATCCCTGAATTTGTCATGGTGATGGCTTATCTGTTTTGTTTTTTTGTACCTGGATTGAAAAAAAATGAAAAACAAATCTCAGAACTTCATCACAAAGTTATTCAGACATCAACAAGTCATTCAAATTCTGCTTCTGTTTATAAATCTACAAAACATGAATTCAGCTCTGTAAATCAACAGATTGAGTGTATTTTATCACTTTATACATATTCTGAAATAAACTTGGAAATTGCTTTTTCAGAATATGATTCCAGAACATCTACAGCCCAGAAACAGGCGTATTATTCCCGTCCACCACCTTTCATTTAAATAAATATTATCGATATTATTACCTTATTATTCGGTGTTATAGCTAATGCTAATATTAATATTTATTTTAAAAAAAAACTAAAATCATGAATAAGATTGTTCTTAAATCATTTGTTATCATCTTATTAATCCTTTGCCCTGTATTTCTTTTTGCACAAAAAGATTCGGTTATAATTAAACGCATACCACATCAAATCAGCGTGGAATTTGGTTACCGTAATTCCTTTTATCAAAATACCTACCTTTTGACTAATGGAACTTATGCTTTGCTTGATGCAACTAACAAAGTTATACCAAATCAGATATATAACAGTGCCACTCATGGTGTTGGACTATTAATTGATTATGCTTGGCAGTTGAGCGGTTTTAATAATAAAAAATCGGCAATATATCTTTCTATACCAATGGGTTATACAATACTTTTGCCAGATAATTCTGCCTCAAAACGTATTTCGATGCTGAATTATGGATGGACAATTCGTCATAATCTGGCAACTTCAGATAAAAAGCTCATACCTTTTGTAGGTTACGGATTATTTCTGAATAATTTGGGTGTAATGGGATTTAATGGCTCGGTTTCAGGACACCAAACTCAGTTTGAAGGCGGACTAAATTTTAGTACAGCTACTAAATTACAGTATTTTGTAAAACTGCAAGCTAGTTATTCCTCATATCCAAAACTTGATTATGCTAAATCCTTACATTTTATGTATACTGATTTAAGGTTTGGAGTGAGATTTTAAACAATTAGAATTCTTTTCGGAACAGGTTGAATTTTCATAAAATTCAACCTGTTTTTTTTACTTCAGAACTCGTTTTCTAAAAATCACGAAATGCTTAATCGTTAATATGTGTAAATAATGAACTAAATACAATTCAATAGTTTGTATTAACTTTTTAGTTGTAAAATCATTTAGCTCCTATAGAATACCCCATTTAGGATCAAATCCGCTTAATGTTATTGCTATCCAATATGCTCGTCTGAGAGTTCTGTTTTGAGCACTAAACATATTTTCTATATTTGAATTTTAAATAGACATGTAATGTTAACATGTTTAGATTTGATTTCCTATATCTGTGTATTTTAATTATTTGAGCTTATTTGTATTATAAGTTTTTTTGATTTTGAATTCAAATTCTTTTTACTTTCCAAAGACTTTTCTAAAAATCTCACTCCACTAACCACAAATTATTGTTTCAAAATTACTGTTATTTCAAGGGTTTCATTATAAACGTAAATTCATAATCCTGATATTTTAGCTGATATTCGCTACGTGGCACAGCCCCCCAACTATTTACACACCCCAGACCCATTTGCACTTTATCAATGCACACATTGGTGAGATTAGCTTGAGGTACTTCGGCGGAGTGACGTTGATCTTTGAAGTCACCATCGTCCAGCGACTCGATGGTATAATGCAGAGCCGATGCCGAAAATGGTGCGTCAGCCATAAATTCTAACCCTCTTCCTGCAAGGTTCAGCTGCTTCCACCAGCGAATATCGGTTTTATTTCCCGTTTCTTGCGGACGTATATATGGATAGAACTGCTCTGCAACACTCTGATTATAAATGCCCAAATACTGGGAATTATTTCGGTCAATATAATTCTCTATAGGTCCACGACCATAAAACTCAGTTTTATCGAATGATGCTGGCATAGGCAGTTGCATACCAAAGCGAAAAAAGTTAGAAACTTTAGCATTTTTATCAGCTACCATTTTCTCATTCACCTTTACTACACCTTCATTATTTATCAAATATGTGAGATAAAGTTTTGCTGATACTTCTTTCATATCGTATTCAGCCTTCACTTCTATCATATCATTAACTACTGTTGCATTCAAACTTTTTAGTACGATACCAGGATTACGCCAAAGCTTGTATTTTAGTTGCAGGTTAGCTCCCATATCATTATCGGTAGGTGCGCGCCAGAAATTTGGTGTAAGTGAGGTCTTATGAGCAAGTAATTCTTCCTCACCTACAGCATAACGTTCGATAAAGCCAGTTTTTTTATTGAAATCAATCTGAAAATCTGCTCCTTTAATTACTGTGCATTTATCATTGACATTCTGAATTTCTGGCAATTTTACTGTTGAGTAAGTATCATCCTGATCATTGTTAACTACTACTGCTTTGGGTGAGAAAGCATTTACAATAAGCTGATTAGTAGCAATTACAAAACCTGCCGGAAGTAGTTGTTAGGACTTTCTGAGTTTGATAGCCACATTAAGTAGCCATTCTTTTTCTGTAGAAATAATTTCAGTTGAATAATTCAGTTTTATTTCAGATTTTTGTTGCGGAGCTACATTCAACTCATTAACTGTACCCGATTCCACTACCTGACCATTGGAAAGTAGTTTCCAGTCCAACATGTAATTATCCATATTGCGGAAGAAATTCTCGTTATAAACAGACACAATTCCCTTTTTCAAATCAACCGGAGTGACCCAAACTGATTGGTAAAAATAACTAACTTCGTAGGCGTGGGGATTGAGTCTGCGGTCGGGACTGATTAATCCATTATTTACGAAGTTTTGATCTTCGCTGCTATCGTATTTATTGAAATCGCCTGCATACCCGGGAATATCAATTCCTTCATCTGTTTTGTGGTGGGGCGACTGATCCACAAAGTCCCAGATAAAGCCACCCTGATAAGTGGGATTTCTACGGATAATATCCCAATACTCTTTAAATCCACCTTCTGAATTTCCCATAGCATGTGCATATTCACACTGAATTAACGGCTTTTCGGATTTGCTCTGAGCATATTTTTCACAGTTATCGTAGTTGTAATACATTGGGCAGAAAATGTCGGTTGACTTACCTTTACCCGCTTGTTCATATTGTACCGGGCGGCTTGGATCTTCAATTTTAATCCAATCGTAACAGGCGCTAAAGTTTGGACCCATGCCAGCTTCGTTGCCCAGCGACCAGATAATTACAGAAGGGTGATTTCGGTTGCGTTGCACATTACGCTGATTGCGCTGCAAATGCGCCAATGCAAAATCGGGGTTTTTAGCCAAAGTTCGTTCACCGTAACCCATCCCGTGCGATTCCAGGTTGGCTTCGGCTACTAAATATAAACCATATTCATCACATAGGTCGTACAACAGATTATTGTCAGGATAATGACAGGTTCGTACGGCATTGATATTCAGTTCTTTCATTATTCGAATATCCAGAATCATCCGTTCACGCGATACCACGTAGCCTGTATTCGGATCCATCTCATGACGATTTACACCTTTAATCAAAATAGCTTTTCCATTGACTAACAGTTGAGAACCTTTTATTTCCACTTTTCGGAAACCGACTTGTTGTGGAATAACTTCAAGTACTTTACCCGACTGGTCTTTCAGGGTTGTGTATAGTTTATATAAATTGGGTGTTTCGGCAGTCCATTTATCGGGAAAAGAAACAGAAAGAATGGTTTTGCCGGACCCTTTTTGTTCCGCATTTGCAACTATTTTTTCATTTCTCACCAATTCATAAAGTACAGACAAAGCTGGTTTCGATAGGGTTACTTTAATTTCGAGTTTTCCATCCTTGTAATCGTTCTCCAAATCTGTTGTAATACAGATATCCTCAATGTGTTGAGCATTGCGGGCATATAGATAACATTCGCGTCCTACACCGGCATAGCGCATAAAATCCTGATCTTCCAAATACGTTCCATCACTCCAACGGAACACCTGAAAAGCAATAAGATTTTTTCCCCGGTTAAGATATTTTGTAATATCAAATTCGGCTTCTACTTTGCTATCTTCACTGTAGCCCACGTATTTACCGTTAACCCACAAATACATATTAGAAGTAACCGATCCGAAGTGTGCAATTATCTGTTTTCCGTTCCAATCTTGCGGAATATTAAATTCTCGACGGTACGAACCTACATGATTATTTACAACCGGTACATTTGGTGGAATAACATCAGCCTGACTTTTCCATGGATAACCTGCATTTACGTAAATAGGGTCGCCGTAACCATTCAGTTCCCATACTGCAGGTACATTAATTAGATTCCAACCAGAATCTTCAAACTCAGGTTTGTGAAAATTTAATGGACGTTGATCGGCATCTTTTACCCAAAGGAATTTCCATTTACCATTCATACTGATGAAATTCCCTGATTCATGAGGAATTCCTTCCTGAGCAAGACTTTTGTTTTCGTAAGCAAAATAATGCGTGTGCATCGGAAAGCGGTTCACTTCATTCTTTTTGGAGTTGTGCCACTCATCGGTCTGTGCTGATACAAAAATCTGCACAATAGCTAAACAACTGATTAAAAACGGTTTTCTCATAATTATTAATATTTGTGTTTTAGAAATGATATTCCTGTTGAGTAAATTGATTGTTGATTAACGATTTATTCCCAGCAAAGTGTATTGAACGACTTTGCATTAACGGGTACTTCCAAAATCTTACCGGTCATTGCAAATGATAATATTTTTCAACTTTGCTTGTATTCAACAGTACGAAAAGGGTTGTACCTTCTGGATAGGAAAAGGCAAATAGTCTTTTCCTATTGAAGCTTTCACAAGAAAACTCCCTGTTGCAAAAAGTAGCTCAGATGCTTTATAATGAATGCTCTGTATAATAAGTAACAGCCTTAGTCGTGACAATTGTAGAAATTACCTCCAGTGAGTGTAAAGAGTTTTTCAGGATTTGCTCCCTTTGGAGGAGAAAAACTCTGAAGTGCCTACCAACCAATTTTGACGAAGAAACCACCTATTCATTAGATTTGTTGCAGTTTACGTTCCGGAAAATTACTAATTACAGCATGCTCAGTTCATTTTATGGTTGAATAGTTAATCTTTTTGTTGCACCCATTTTCTGTCTCAGTTGAGAATATCCATTATATTTTGTGCCTCAACTCCTATCTTCAAAAGCAAGAGAAATATAAACCATACTGATCTATTATACGTTCTCTTTTTTTTAACTATTAATCTCAATCAATTGATAGAGACACTCTTAATTTAATGCAACGAAGATAGTATATTCCATAATGATTTATTACTGAAAATTCGTCAACTATAGACTACTAATTCAGCAAAATTAGTTGAAATATTAAGCTATGCAGTCTTCCAGAAAATATGCAGGTAAATTCGTTCTGTTGAATTTATCTTCAAGGTAATGTAGTTTTATGTTGAGTTAAAGGTTTGGTTCTAATAGGCACAATTAATTTAATTTTTTCAGATCGATGTCCTAAGAGTCAAATAGATTTGAGTTTACTTATAATTTGTTATTGTATTATGGTTTTACTTGAAATTATTCTGATTTTCATAAAATATATTTTTTAAATAAATAAAGATGTTTTATAGCTATAAATAAATAGGTTTAGAAATTTTGAAACCTTAAATATTAAAAGCCCTAACTAATTGAAGTTAAGGCTTTTATGTTATAAATGAAGATTGTTTATTATGTATTTTCGTCAATCAGATTGATTTTCTGTTCTATTATTTTGCTTTCATCCTTCAATGATTCAATTTTACGTTCCATTTCTTTAATCAACCCTCCGCCTTTTTTTGAATTTGTGCTAAAGAAACCAATGTTATTCTCGTAAGTAGCAATTTCTGATTTAAGATGTTCGTATGCCCTAACAAGTTTTTCACGCTCCCTGTATAGCTTGTTGTCACCTTTTGCTGTTATGTCCTTTAGGTTGCTGCGGAAAGACTCGATACGGCGGTTTGACGCATCCACATTCAATAATTCAAACTGTTTATCAACAGCTTCACGATATTCTTTATAAACTTTATCCTTTTCTTTAAATGGAACGTGTCCAATTAAAGCCCATTCGGCCATTAAAGCCCGCAAAGAGGCAAGAGATTCAGTATGATTTTCCGTTTTTTCAAATGTACTTATTTTTGTAATAAGTTCTTTCTTTTTTGCCAGATTTTCAGCTTCAACATTCCGTTGACCTGAACTATTTTTGTTTTTTTGTTCAAAGAAATAATCACAGGCACTAATAAAACGTTTCCACAATTCGTCCGATAGTTTTTTAGCAACTGGTCCGATAGTTTTCCATTCTTTCTGTAATTGAATCAGTTTATCTCCTGTTTCTTTCCATTCAGTACTTTCTTTCAGTGCCTCAGCCTTTTCACACAGCGCTTTTTTCTTATCAGTATTTTGTGTAAGTACATTTTTTGTATCCTTATAAAACTCAGCTTTTGCTGAAAAGAATGAATCACAGGCTTTACGGTAACGGTCAAAAACTTTTTGATTTACTTTACGTGGAGCAAAACCTATTGTTCGCCATTCTTCCTGCCATGCCAACATTATTTTAGTGGCATCGTCCCAGCCTTTATAATTGTTTAGAGTACTAAAATCGAACGCTTCAATTTTATCGCAAAGTGCCGATTTAGCTTCGAAGTTTTCTTCTTCAATCTTACGAATTGAATCAAAGTACGATTGATGTTTTTTGTTGATTACTGTCGAAGCTTCTTTAAATCGATTCCATATTTGCTCACGAATTTCACGAGCAACCGGACCAAGATTATGCCATTCTTCGTGCAATTTTTGCAAATGTTGAAATGCAGTAATCACATCCTTTTCAGAGTCAAGCTTTTCAGCTACATCGCAAATCTGGTTTTTTGCTTCCAGATTTTTCTTGAAATCGTATTCACGGAGTTCATTATTGATTTTGATCAAATCCCAAAAAGATTCCTGATAGAGGTTATATTGTTTCCATAGTTCAGTAGAAGCAGCTTGAGGAACCTGACCTATGGATTTCCATTTTTGTTGTAGATTGCGGAATTCAGCAATGTGGGAAGAAACATCATCATTGCTGTCAACAAGAGTTTTCATCTGTTCAAGAATATGACGTTTCTGAAGCAGATTCGATTCTTTTTCTTTTTCATGTTGAGCAGCCAAAGCCGCTTTTTTTGTACGGAAAGTATTTAACAGTGATTTGAAGATTTCTTCGTGTTCATCTTTTGGGGCAATAAATTCAGAAACATCCTCTTTTGCTTCTTCAAATGCTTTTTTAAGCTCTTCTATTTCTGCTTTAGTTTTTTTATAAAACTGTTGTTTAATGGTTTCTACTTCATCTTTCACTTCTTCAACTTCCTTGTCAATCAATGCTCTGAGTTTCTCTACCAATTCTGATTTTGTGGTTACAGTAAGCTCAGGTTCAATTGTTTTTTTAGCAACAATTGTTTGTTCTTCAGTGATTTCCGTGTCGGTTTCAACGATTTCTATTACTTCTGGTGTAGTTTCAAGTAGTATTAATTCTGTGTCTTTTGTCTTTTTAGAAGCTCTGTGCTTCTTAGGTTCTTCAGTTTGTACTGCTTTTACTTCAGCTTCAGAATTAAGCGTAACTTCTTTGTTTTCAGAGATTTCGTTTTCTGCGGTTTCAGTGTCCTTGTTTAAATCAAGTGAGTCCATTTTCAATTTATTATTTATGTTAGCAGTTACATTGCTGCAAAAAGTTTATTTATTTCAGTGACAAAATTTGAAGAGACAAAAATAGCTATTTTTTTTAAATAATGTTATTAATTCAGAAAAACTTTATCATGTGTCTAGTTGTTTTCATTGATTTAACCTATTCAGAAACAATTAGTTTTGAGTATTACGATGAGATATGTATGTGTTTGCCTGTTGAGTTGGGTTTATTTGAATATCATTGATACTCACATGAGGTGGACGAGTTACAATAAACTCCAGACTATCAGCAATATCTTCAGCCGTTAGTGGAATCAAACCAGAATAAACTGCTTTCGCTTTTTCTTCATCGCCATGATAACGAACTATCGAAAATTCGGTTTCAGCCATTCCTGGCGAAATAGAACTTACTTTAATACCATATTTTACAAGATCGAGTCGAAGTCCTTTTGTTATAGCATTAACAGCATGTTTAGAGGCACAATATACACTTCCATTAGGATAAACCTCGATACCTGCAATGGAGGAGATATTGATAATATGACCGGATTCGCACTCAATCATTCCCGGAACTATGAGTTTAGTGACAAATATCAAACCTTTAATATTCGTATCAATCATTTGTTCAAAGTCTGCCATGTCTGAATCCTGAAAAGTTGTTGCACCTGCAGCCAACCCAGCATTGTTTATAAGTAAATCAATACGATTAAACTCTTCAGGAAGACTCTCAAAAGCTTGTTTACAAGCCTTGTTATCACGAATATCGAAACACAATGAAAGTACATTTACAGGATATTTTTCCATTAACTCCTGATGCAGCTTTCCCAAGCGGTCTTCCCTACGACCTGTAATTACCAGATTGTATCCCAAACCTGCCAGACGAAATGCTATTGCTTTTCCAAAACCAGAAGTCACACCGGTTATAAATGCATTCATTTTTATGGATTTAGATATTGTTGTAAAGCTGAAAATTTCAGTTATTTGGAGTATTTCAAATCATGTCCCATGCGTTCTTTTTTAGTTTGCATGTAAAATTCATTGTATTTATTCGGTTCAACCTCAATGGGAACATTTTCAACAATAGAAAGTCCGTATGCTTCCAACCCAATTCGTTTTACGGGATTGTTACTCATCAGTTTGATTTTTGTAACACCCACTTCCCTCAAAATCTGAGCACCTACGCCATAATCACGTTCGTCGGCATTGAAACCAAGATGCAGATTGGCATCAACAGTATCAAGTCCTTCTTCCTGAAGCTTATAAGCTTTTATTTTATTCATCAAACCAATTCCACGACCTTCCTGATTCATATAAACAATCACGCCTTTTCCTTCTTTTTCAATCAGTTGCATGGCTTTGTGCAGCTGTTCACCACACTCGCAGCGCATGGAACCAAAAATATCACCGGTAATGCAGGATGAATGAACACGCACCAAAATTGGTTCATCTTTTTCCCATTCTCCTTTTATCAAAGCCACATGTTCCAATCCATTAGAAATTTGTTTGAAGGGTATGAGTTTGAACTGTCCGTAAGCTGTAGGCATATTTACTTTTTCCCCTTTTTCAACCAGCGATTCAGTTTTAAGACGATATGCTATCAAATCTTTTATAGTAATTACTTTTAGTTCAAATTTTTCAGCAATTTCAAGCAACTGCGGGAGACGAGCCATTGTTCCATCTTCGTTCATAATTTCAATCAAAGCACCCGCAGGACATAAACCGGCTAAACGTGCTAAATCAACCGCAGCTTCGGTATGTCCGGCACGACGTAAAACGCCTCTGGAACGTGCCCGAAGTGGAAATACATGACCAGGTCGACCAAATGTCTCCGGTTTTGAGGTTTTATCTGCCAGCGCAATAAATGTGGCTGCACGATCGGCAGCCGAAACTCCGGTTGTACAACCTTCAAGTTTATCAATACTAACAGTAAAAGGAGTTGAGTGAATGGAAGTATTTTTGTCTACCTGCATTTCCAATTCCAATTCATCACATCGTTCCTCAGTAATTGGTGCACAAACCACTCCACGTCCATGGGTAATCATGAAATTAATCATTTCGGGAGTCATTTTTTCGGCAGCGCAAATAAAATCACCCTCATTCTCGCGATCTTCGTCATCCACTACAATTACAAACTTACCATTCCTGATATCAATCAGTGAATCTTCAATTGAATCTAATTTTGATTTCATCTATATGTTTTTTTAAGCATTGCGTATACAATAAATTGCATTTGTACAAATTAGTTTTTAAATTATTACCTATTAACGATTCTATTTGCTCTTTGTTTAATCATGTTCCATATTTTTATGTATTGTTCAGGGTTTAAAACAGATGCATCGATAACTGCTTTATAGGTCAGGAAAATACCAATAGGAAGTAATACACCAGAACTTAACCACATACCTTCAAAAGATGACCATAAAAACTCACGAGCCATTTTATATCCTGTGTTATCAATGATATAATAAATAATGAACATGATAACAGAAATTACTATAGGCATTCCAAGTCCGCCTTTGCGAATAATTGCACCCAATGGAGCACCAATGAAAAAGAATATCAGACAGGCAAACGAAAGTGTTAGTTTGCGATGCCGTTCAATTTCATGACGAAGCACATATCCAACCGGTTCATTCAGCATCATGCGGTTGTATTGAATTTGGTCTTTCATCGATTTTGCTTTGTCAATAGCCGACCTGCTAACCCGAATCATTGCATCCTGATTTAAGGATAAAAATATAGAATCCGCATTTACTATTTTTTTTGCAGATTTTAATTTCATACTGTCTTCAAGCTGTTTTCCCTGAATTATCTCCCGTCCCAGATAATGTAATTGAACCACTTCTTTGGCTTGTCCGGTTTTGCGTGCATCGGCAATTTTGCTTACTGAATCGATAGACTGGGTGAGTTGTTTGAAATTTTTGCTTACATGCTGGTCGGAAAGAATAGATTCATCAAAACGATTGAATTTGGTATCGAAATCAATTAATATTTCTTTGGTTTTGAAAAGCTCGCGTCTATAAGGTATGCTTGAAGGTGAATTACTTATTCGCTGACTTTTAAGATTTTCAAAACTTTCACCATCATATAGCGACAGTTTTAGATATTTATTATCCTTGGTAAATTGTACCCGCCCCGAGTCTGAAACCATTACTGTGGCATTGTCGAAACCAGACGAAAAATCATAAATCATCATGTCCTTGAGCGTATGTTTGTCCTTGGCTCTTACATAGATGTTGATTCCATTTATTCCCGAATAGAATTCGCCGACAGGAATATCAAATTCGGGGGATTTCTGACGTAACGAGAATATCAGTGTCCATAATTTGGTTTGTGTGACAGGCAAAACGTCGTTGGCAAAGAAAAAGGCACCCACACACACGATGGAAATGAAAATTATGAGTGGACGCATAATGCGGAATAAAGAAATACCTGCGGCCTTCATAGCCGTAAGCTCAAAATTTTCACCCAAATTTCCGAATGTCATGAGCGAAGCAAGCAAAATGGCTAATGGTAATGCCATGGGAACCAACGAGAAAGTAGCATAGAGGAAAAATTCAGATAAAACAGACCAACCAATTCCTTTACCCACTAATTCAATCACATGTTTCCATAAAAACTGCATTAATAAAATTAAAATACAGATCATGAAAGTCATTAAGAACAGCGTGAAGAAGCGCTTGAATATGTATGAATCTATTTTTTTTATTCTAAACATGCTTGTTTTTTGGAGCAACAAATTTACTGAAAAATGTTCAATAATCGGACTTGTAATCCGTTTATATGTTGTTAATACCTAAATAAATCACCTCTTTTTCGCAGGGATAACTGAAATCCCAACGAGTTACCATATAATTTACCAAAGTCAGCCCCAATAGAGCACCCTGCTTCTATGTTTGATAGTTTTGGCAATTTCTTATTTAATTCAAGCAGTAATGAAGTATTCTCAAGCATTTCCGGAAAATAATTACCATAAGTGCCATAATTTTTACTAAATGTAGACAAGAAACGGTATTGACAATTCACGATATCCCCCTCAATTCCCAGATGAAAGGCCTGAACACGATTGTTCAATGTTTGGTGAGACCCATCTGAGTTATAAAAAGGAGATAAAATTAGGGGAATACCAATGGTTCGATTATAAAAACTCCAACCTGTTTGAACACCATTCAGAAAATATCCATCTGTTCCTCCATATACAATTCCATCTTTATCATGAAAAGGTCCCGATTGGTCAGTAGAGTTAAAGTATTCAAAGAGAATACCCTGTAACGGTAGAAATTTCTTATTCCGAATGGATAGACCCCAAAGCCCATCGGGAGTATTCATCGTATTTCCAATAATCCGGATAGGACCATCTTCAGAAAGATTTTGCCAATAAGTACCGATTTTAAAATCTAAAATATCTATATCCAATCGTAGACTTTGTGATATAATGTGATTCCCAAGTACATTTAACTGATCATTCATTGTTGCATCTTTTCCACCGCGTCCACCTAGAAATATGGAAATAAAATTATGAAAATCTGTTGACTGTTGTCCAAATCCAGGTATTATTCCACCCCATTCTGCCACATGATCTAATCCATATTGCAAATGAACTGGAAGCTTACCTCCTAATTTTAAATAAGCATATTTATGATGAAGCAATTGGTTCGCAATATAAATATTATCAGTAAACCATCCATGAGCTATAGCGCCTTTAATTTCTACAAATCCATTTGTCAATGGTACAGGAACAAAATGCTCAATTCCGGCTGTTATTTTTGGCATTGGTCGGGCATTTTGTGAAAAAATAAAACCACCACTGGATAATGTAGAATCCTGAACACCAAAATGTTCTTCACGAGCACCTACTGCAAAATCCAAAACCCATAAGCGTACCTGAGCATAAAGCTCATTAAAATAGGTTTCAGTTTTCGTATTGTCAATTCTTAATAATACATCGGCTTTGAAACCATAATCAAAGAACCTTTTTTTTGCAGTTAAATCCTTACTGATTCCTAACATTAAATTGGCACTTTCGGGAGATGACGAAATAGTTCCGTAGTTACGGCTTTGCATCCAAAATGGAGCATATTTACCGTTAGAAACTAACCTGGAATCAAATAAATCGTATTTTATGGTATCTTTTTGAGCTGCAACAGGAAATGATATCAAAATTAATATAATGTTGAGCACAATCAAACTATGAAGTCTTATTCCTGCAGTCGTAAATCGTAAATACATAAATTGTAAATTTTTTATCAGGGTTTAAAACACCAAAAATCATTAAGGATATTACTGTCATTCTCACCAAAGCCAATATATCCTTTTCCATCTATTGTAAATATTAACGCATTTTCTCTGCCAGCATCATTTGGTATATTACCTCTTTTATACCAAACATTACGTATGGCATCATACTCAACGATATCTGATTTTACACCACCCCCGGTTAAATTACCGGCAAAATGTCGCCCTGTTGTTACAAAATAGTGAACTAATGAATCTTTGTCTTTTATTGAAACAGATAAGCCATTTTCCCTGCCTGTGTCGGGCATTCTTTTTAGATTTTTCCAACTATCAGAAACAGGGAAATATTCCCACCAGTCATTCTGATTATATGTATTGTAGCCTGTTCCATAAAAAATTCTTTCTCCGTCGGTACACATTGTTCCGCCAACCCGTTCAGGTCCGGGAGAAATGTTCAGACTAATCCATTCATCTTTATCCGGATTATATTTCCAAAAATATCGGCTAAATCCAAAACCATCAAAACCACAACCGATAAAAATTTCGTTTTTATAAGCAATACATACACATGCATCCGTATAGGGACTAGGAAAATCTGCTTTTTGAGTCCATGGATTTGTTGTATTACTTGGATCAAAACACCAAAAATCTTTTAAATCATACTTGTTTGCATACACACTACCCGAAATATCGTAACCTAGACCTACATACCCTTTACCGTTCAATCCAACTCCTACTGCTTTAACTCTGGCTTTACCCGGAAAATCTGCTTTTTGTGTCCATTTATCATTCTCAGGGTCATATTCCCAGCAATCTTTTAATGCAGGTCCATAACGTCCACTACGACCTAACGCTACATACCCTTTTTTGTCAATAGCAAAACCCACGGCAGAAGCTCGTCCTGTTGCAGTCATTACTGATTTTTTGGTAAAAATGATATCCGGATATGGTGATTCGGCTGAATTGTCAATGCAACCCGTTAAGAGTGACAAGAATAAAAAGCAGAAGAACAGATGGAGGTTATTTTTCATTTTTAACTATTAAACAAAGAAACTATCCGGTTTGTTTTAAATTCAAAACTTTTAGAAGTGCTTGCAAAGATAAGATAAACTATTCAAACAGCTTTATTTTTGCATGAAAGGCTGTTGTTTTTATAATCCATTCCATATCTTTGTATTCAAAATGCTATAGATTATGAGTTTTTTAGAATATTTTCCATTACTTAATGATGCGGGTGAAGTTATTGGAAAAGCTACCCGTAAGGAATGTCATTCAGGTACATTTTGGCTGCATCCAGTTGTTCACCTTCATGTGTTTAATTCTAAAGGAGAACTTTATTTGCAGAAACGGGCAATAAATAAAGACATTCAGCCCGGAAAATGGGATACTTCAGTGGGAGGCCATGTTGATTATGGGGAAGAACTTCCTGAAGCACTGAAACGTGAAGTAAGTGAAGAATTGGGAATAACTACTTTTGAACCGAATTTCATCAAAAGTTATAAATTTGTTTCCAATCAGGAAGCTGAATACGTTAACTGCTTTTTTGCTATTTACGATGGAATTATTCATCCTGATCCTCTTGAGATTTCAGAAGGTAGATTTTGGACAAAAAATGAAATTGAGGCAGCTTTAGGCACTGAAATTTTTACACCTAATTTTGAACAGGAATTTTTGAATGTAATTCTGAATATTGATTTACTTCAATGAAAACGATTCAGCTTATATGGAGCATACATGGAGTATATATGGAGCATCACCGAAGTAACACTGAGGATGAAAAATAGATTTTTAAAGATTATATTTGCTGAAAAAAAAAAGACCGATTGGCTACAATCAGTCTTTTTTTTAAATATCCGGTTAGAACTTATTCTTCTTCGACAGCTTCCAATTCGATCATTAATGAATCTTTTGGAATACGCGAACCCACCTCAACATTGATTGACTTAATACGAGCTGTAAAAGGCATTTCAATACGATTTTGCATTTTCATAGCTTCCAGAATCAAAAGTGGAGCACCTTCTTTAACCACTTCACCCTCATTTACAAAAACTTCCAGAATAGTTCCGGGGATGATAGATTGAATCTCAAATGCACTTGGATTCACCCACACTTTCCTGTTCTGATACTTTTTTGTCAGTAGAGTTTTATATTTACGCGCTGTAACGGCAAAATCTACAAATTCCTGTTTTTCTGTTTCCATAATTATTTTGTTAGAGACGTGGCATGCCACATCAGTACATTAATTGAAAATTTAATTTTAAATTATGAATCAGAATGGTGGAATTCCGTGTTTTTTAGCTGGACGGTAATCGTCTTTGTTTTTCGAAACTTCAAGTGCATGCAACAACATATCGCGTGTTTCCATTGGTTCGATTACTGCATCGATATAGCCTTTTGAAGCAGCCACGAATGGATTCGCAAATTTTTCAATGTATTCCTGAACTTTCTGTTGACGCATTGCATCCTCATCTTCGGCTTCCATAATTTCTTTGCGGAAGATAATGTTAGCTGCTCCCTCAGGTCCCATTACAGCAATTTCGGCACTTGGCCATGCAAGCATAAAGTCAGCACCAAGGTGGCGTGAATTCATAGCGATATAACCTCCACCATAAGCTTTGCGCAGAATAACGGTGATTTTCGGAACAGTTGCTTCGGAATATGCATAGAGCATTTTAGCACCGTGACGGATAACACCGGCATGTTCCTGATCAACTCCCGGTAAATAACCCGGCATATCTTCGAGTGTTATGATTGGAATATTAAAAGCGTCACAATACCGAATAAATCGAGCTGCTTTGTCGGACGAATCACAGTCGAGCACACCGGCTAGATACATAGGTTGATTAGCAACAAAACCTACAGTTTCACCATTTAAACGACCAAAACCTATGACGATATTGGCAGCCCAAAGTTCATGAACCTCGAGGAATTTAGAATCATCAGTAAGCGCGTATATAACGTCACGCACATCATAAGGTTGTTTTGGATCCGCAGGAATGATATTCTCAATATTTTTCTTTGATTTCGGAGCTTTTGGTTCTACACTGGCAGCTTTTTGTTGGTTGCTGTGAGGTATCAATGAAACCAATTCTTTGATTTGCTCCAGACATTCCAACTCGCTTAGGGCATAGAAATGTGCATTTCCGGTAATTTCGGCATGAACACGTGCTCCACCAAGGTCTTCTTGAGATATTTTTTCACCTAATACGGTTTCAATTACATTCGGACCTGTGATAAACATTTTGGAGATATTTTCAACCACAAAAACGAAATCAGTAAGGGCAGGAGAATAAACTGCACCACCGGCACAAGGACCTAAAATAACTGAAATCTGAGGAATAACTCCCGAAGCCATAGTGTTGCGATAGAAAATTTCGCCATAACCTGCCAATGCACCAATACCTTCCTGAATACGGGCACCTCCTGAATCATTAATACCAATACACGGTACTTTCATGCGTAGTGCATGATCCATGATTTTTGTGATTTTGCGGGCATGTTTCAGTCCGAGCGAACCACCCATAACCGTGAAATCTTGTGCATAAATACAAATTGGAGCACCATTAATGGTTCCGGTTCCGGTAATTACTCCATCACCTGCCAACACTTTGTCTTCCATTCCAAAATTACGCTCTTCGTGTTCAACGAAAAGGTCATATTCATGAAATGAATTGGCATCCAATAAGGCCAGAATACGCTCACGGGCAGTCAATTTACCCATTGCTGCTTGTTTTTCGATAGCTTTGTCACCACCGCCTTTTTCAACAATGGCTTTTTTCTGCCGTAATGCCAGAATGTTTTTCTTTAAAGTCATAAACTTTTTGTTTTGATTAAACTTAAATAGATTTCCGATTAACTTTATCGGCTTTTAAATTTCGGCTGCAAAAGTACAATTTTTTTGAGTAAAGTGGGTGTTAATTGAAATTATTCCAGATTTTACTCAACAATTTTCAATTTTCAATTTTCAAATTCCAATTATTGACGGTTCAATAATTTAATGATTTTTTTACGGGTTGCCTGATAGCCGGGAGTGTAATCTTCAATAGCACAATTATCAAGATATGCTAGCATTTCCTGTTTAAAGTCGGGTTGAATCAGGCAGATTCTGTAAAGCATTTTCATTGATAAAACCTGAGCTGATACATCAGCTTTGGGTAGAATCATCCAATAAAATAACTGATTTATTAACTCTACCGAAATTTCATCCGGAAGCGGAAGGTCATTCAATAGGGTGAGAAACCCGCGACGTACTCCGTGATGGTTGGTGATTAATACATAGTCAGCAATTTGTTGTATTTGAGATGTTGAAAATAATTGGGGATATATCCGACCAATTTTATCACAAACCCAACCTGCACGCCATGCCACATCCGTATCTGCATCGAACATTAAACCGAACATTTCTTCAAATCCATTAGGTTCAGCTATTGCCGATTGAACAATTAATTCAATGTAACCAATGGAGGCAGGATTTTTAAGTTGTTCGCGAAAATTCATAATGAAATAGTAAGTTGTAAGCAGTTGCAGTAAGCTGTGATTTTTTTATCGAAATATTATATTAATAATTACTTCTGCACCTACATGCTTATTTAACGAAGCTTTTATTTCTTCACGTGATAGAAATAAATCATGTCGCAGTACCGATGAATTGAGACTCACATACAAAACCTTATTTTTTATACTAAGCCCCGAAGTGTATTGCATTATGTTGTTTCCCAGCACAACAGGCCATGCATCAATCAACCGTTTTTCATT
>CAIKVR010000039.1 GCA_903830915.1 uncultured Bacteroidales bacterium | reverse complement strand
CTCTGAATATTATGAACCAATAAAAGACAGCCTTTTTATTATGAATTCACAGATTATAAAAGGAGATACAATTGTAAGATTTAATTTTAATACTGATGCTTCTAATATTACTGATGATTATTTTGAATTAAAATTAAGTCAATTTAAAAAGATATTCTATTTTTCACCATACAAGTACTTACCTACTAATTATTATTCGCTTGTCTATGCAAAATGTAAAGATGAGTTTAATAATGATAGACCATCTTATAAATTTCCAGATGGACAAGGAACATGCACTTGGCTTGATGGCACAAAATATGTTGGTGAATTTAAAAATGGGGAAGTCTGTGGTCATGGAACTAAAACTTATATAAATGGTGATTTTGAGGTCGGTGAGTTTAAAAATGGATTATTAAATGGTACAGCTACACGTACAAATCATGATGGCTCTATTTTTATTGGTGTCTTTGAAAATAATTATATGTGTGGTCAGGGTACATATACTTGGGCAGATGGCACTAAATATGTTGGAGAGTTTTTAAATGATAATTTTTATGGGCAAGGAACTCAAACTTGGGCAAATGGCGATAAATATATTGGAAAGTGGTTAAATAGTAAAAGAAATGCTCAGGGTACTATTACTTGGGCAAATGGCAATAAATATGTTGGAGAGTGGAAAAATAATCAAAGGATTGGTCAGGGAACAATTACTTGGGCAAATGGCAATAAATATGTTGGAGAGTGGAAAAATAATCAAAGGATTGGTCAGGGAACAATTACTTGGCCAGATGGCAATAAATATGTTGGAGAGTGGAAAAATGATCAAATGACTGGGCAAGGAACTTATTCTTGGGCAAATGGCGATAAATATGTTGGAGAGTTTTTAAATGGTCAATTTAATGGTCAGGGAACTCTTACTTTCGTAAATGGGCATAAGAATGTTGGCAAATTCAAAGATGATAAATATATTGGTAATATAAAATAATAATAAAAATCTAAGATAATGTCATTCAGTTGAATTAAAATTCTGGAGAAGCATATTGTACAAGAGGGTTTGCTCAAATGAAATTGCATAGAAAGAAGCATGGTTGTGAAGATTTCAATAAATCAGTTGAACTGGGTAATAATGAAGCACTGGAATACATAAAAGCTTATTGTAAATAGATTTGATAAGCTTTTATCACACAAAGCATTATTTTGACTAATTAAATAAAATGATAATTATAAACTAATATTAAACGAAACGAAAATGAAAAAATTAATTTATTTACTAGCATTAGTTCTTTTTGTTTCCTGTTCAGGAAATAAAATTGTAAATTCGGTAACAAAGGTTATTGGTGAACCTTCAAGTACAGTAAAAACTCCCAAAGGAGGCGGACAATATGTTTGGAACCATTTTGATGTTGCAAAATTTGAAATAATAAAGAAAAATATTGATGATGCCATTGGTTGTTTACCAGTTGAAGAAAATGTTAAGTCGATTGATTATAAATTCTATCAATGGGAAACTTCTAACGAAAAAGTATATCTTGAATTTAATCGAATAAAAGTTGGGACTGATAATGTAAATAATTCCATTCAGCTAACCATTATAGGTAAATAATTCATAGTAGTTTTATTATAAGACCGAAAACAAACTAATTTACAAATAAATACAACTTGTTATATTTATAAATAAGATTGGAGTCCAGATACCAATAAAACGGGGTGTAATCTGAAAAACCATATGAGTAGGAAATAAAAATTAAAAAGATGTACGCTATAACAACTGAAAAAGAATTACTTGAAGAAGCCGAAGTAGTAAAAAATTTTGTAGTGGTGAAGGGATTTAGCACAAATCAACTTATTAATCTTGCAGTTAATTTAAAAGATAAAAATAATGTGTTGAGTGACATCTATTGGCTTGATGGTTCAGATCAATTAAATCATCCTTCATTTGAATCCATAATATTAGCTCCGAGATTTGTTCTTGTGGGTAAAGAAATGAGAAGCCAAATTGATGGTCTTATATTTCCTCAAGCAGAACCAATAATATTGGTTATTGAAAACTTTAATCATTTAGCTACTGAAGATCAAGAAAAATACATCAATAGAATCTGTAAGCGAGAAGAACATGATTATCATCCAAATTACTATTTAAATCCTAATAGTATTGTAATATTAGGTATTTCAGATTCTTTTGTAATGCCTAAGATTAGCAATAAATTAGATGTTAGAGTTTTATCTAATAATTCTAGGGTATAATTCTATGTACATTCTATAGCCTCAAAAGTTACACTTTTGTAAAGTAACCAAACGAAATCGGCTGAATTTCAATCAAGAAATTCAGTCGATTGCATTTTTTTAAAGAGGAGTCTATTTCGATTATATTCTCTTATTGTTTGATATTCAGTCAATTTCAACTGAAATAAAACCAATTCTCCTCCATTCCGGCGAAAAGCAACTGGAAAAATGTTGATTCCAATTGGAAAAATAACAAAACCAATTGGAATCGGAGCAAAACTAATTGGAATTGGAACAAAACCAATTGGAATTTGAACAAAACCAATTGGTATTGAAACAAAACTAATTGGAATTAAAACAAAACTAATTGGAATTGAAACAAAACCAACTGGAATTGGAACAAAACCAATTGGAATTGAAACAAAACTAATTGGAATTGGAACAAAACCAATTGGAATTGAAACAAAACTAATTGGAATTAGAACAAAACTAATTGGAATTGAAACAAAACTAATTGGAATCGGAACAAAACTAATTAGTATTGGAACAAAACCAATTGGAATTAGAACAAAACTAATTAGTATTGGAACAAAACCAATTGGAATTGAAACAAAACATATCAAAGTTCGCCAAAACTAATAGGTATAGTTTTTTAAGGAGTTCAGGAAGGGATTATTTCAACTCAAACTCGTCCGCATCCTTCCATACTGCAAATTTCTGGCGATAGCGTTGAAGCCGTTCCTGTTGTAAATCAAAGGTTTGAATATGCATCGCGTTTTCAGGAAAATGCAGTATGGTATTGGCTTTAAAGTCGATTAAGGTAGAGTGTCCGTTGTAGTCAATTCCAAGTCCATCCACTCCTACCCGGTTCACGCCGCACACGTAAGCCTGATTCTCGATGGCACGGGCTTGCAACAAAATATCCCATTCTGCAATTCGGCGTTCAGGGAAATTAGCTACATAAATAAGCAAATCGTATTCGTTGTTTACATTGCGAGACCACACAGGAAAACGGACATCATAACACACCAACACACAGATATTGAAACCGCAGTAATTCACAATCATGCGGTTATCACCTGCTGAAAAGTGGTTATGCTCGCCACCCATCGAGAAAAGGTGACGTTTATCGGCTGTTTTTATTTCACCCGTCGGGAAAACAAAGAAAGAGCGGTTGAAAATCCGGTTGTTTTCAGCAGCAATAAAGCTTCCGGTAATTGAGAATTGATATTTCACCGCCCATGTTCGAAGCTTTTGTACTGTTTCTCCGTCCATCGGTTCTGCCAGATGAATCTTACCTGTACAGAATCCCGTGCTGAACATTTCTGGCAGCACAACCAAATCGGTTTTCCCCGCTAAAGCAACGAGTTGCTCCTCTGTTTTTTTGAGGTTTGCAGCCTTGTCAGCCCAAACTATTGTATCCTGAATTAAAGTTATTCTCATACTATTGCTTCGCATTATTTGTTCGCTTCGCTCACGTTATTCGCTTCGCGTTATTTGCCTTCGGCGTTATTACTCACTTCGTTCGTGATATTAGTTCGCTTCGCTCACGTTATTTGCCTTCGGCGATATTACTCACTAAGATCGTTTTTATAACCACCAACTCCTAAGAAACAAACCGCCCCAAGCCCCTGAAGGGGATGTGTAGCTACTTTCATCTCCTAAAATTATTTTCAATTTAACTTATATATAACTTCGCAAACCACTCTTTACATCCCCGCAATTTATCCCGCTAAAAGCGGGAGGGGCTTGGGGTGGTGTTATATTTGTTTCATTTAATTTTTAGATTGGTATTTCCAATCTGTAGTACTATAAACTACCAACTATATACTAGAAACTACCGACTAAGATTGAATTTTGCGGGGAATTTACCCTTAACGTCTTTGTAATATTCCTGAATCTTTGCCAAATCAGCTTGTTCATCATTCGTTGGATAAAATAAGGCTTTAATACCCATTTCCTTTTTAGCATAATCGAAATAAGCAATCTGAATAGGTACTCCGGCATCTCTGGCAATGTAATAAAACCCCATTTTCCAATTATCTACCAAACTGCGGGTTCCTTCCGGAGTTATGGCTAAATGAAATGTTTCGCGAGCGTTGAATTCATATACCATTTGCTGAGTTACCGAGTTACGTTTCGAGCGGTCGACCGCAACACCTCCAATGATTTTAAAGAAATAATTCAATGGGAAAAAGAACCATGATTTTTTCATCAGAAAGGAGGCTTCCCTTCCAAGTGCTGAGTATGATAGTTTGCCTATTATAAAATCCCAGTTGCTGGTATGTGGTGCAACACAGATTACGCTTTTCTTTGGCTCTTCAGCGGTTACACAGGCCTTCCAACCTATCGTTTTTAGTATCCATTTGCTAAGTTTCTGCATTGTATTTGTCTTTGAGTTTTATTGTATTTCTGTGAAACAATTCTATCTACAAACTGTTCAGTGATTTAGAGTGGCAAAGTTACGGCTTTTTACTGAAGTTCGGGTTGTTGAAAACTATTTTAGCTACAACCAAATCTAATTTGTATTTTTGTACTGCAAAACCTTTTGAAGTGCTGAGCACCCGAAAGAGTTTAAAAAAAATATAATCTCTCAAAGCTGTTTCACACTCTTTGATGATTAGTATAAAATAATTTTATGGATTTTCCTTTTTTAAACGAACTTAATGAAAGTCAACGCCTTGCGGTAGAGTTTACTGATGGAGCTTCGTTGGTAATTGCCGGTGCAGGTTCGGGCAAAACGCGCGTACTGACTTACAAAATAGCCTATCTGCTCAAAAAAGGCCTTGCACCTTCATCCATTTTAGCGCTTACTTTTACCAACAAAGCTGCCCGTGAAATGAAAGAACGTATAGCTGAAATGGTTGGCGAACAAACTGCCCGTTACCTGTGGATGGGCACGTTTCACTCGGTTTTTTCACGAATTTTGCGTTCTGAAGCTGAGTTAATTGGTTATTCCAAAAATTTCACCGTGTACGACAGTTCCGATTCTAAAAGTCTGATCAAAAGCATTGTGAAAGAGCTGAAATTAGACGAAAAAATCTACAAACACGGCTTCGTACATTCCCGAATTTCGTATGCCAAAAACAATCTGATTACTCCCGAGGCTTACCAGGGCAATATTGATTTAATTAAAGCAGACAATTCATCGCGCATTCCGCTGCTGAAAGATATTTATAAAATCTACTGCAACCGCTGTAAACAAGCTGATGCAATGGATTTTGACGATTTACTGATGCAAACCAACGTTCTTTTCCGCAATCACCCTGAAATTCTGCAGAAATACCAGGAACGCTTTGGGTATATTCTTGTAGATGAGTATCAGGACACCAATTTTGCACAATATCTGATTGTGAAAAAGCTGGCCGAACGCCACGAAAGAATTTGCGTGGTGGGCGACGATGCGCAAAGTATATACTCGTTCCGGGGTGCCAATATCGACAATATTCTTCAGTTCAAAAACACCTACAAAAATTCACGGGTTTTTAAACTGGAACGGAATTATCGTTCTACACAAACCATTGTAAATGCTGCCAACAGCCTGATTGACAAGAATGCACAGCAAATCCGAAAAACGGTTTTTTCCGAAAAGGAGACCGGAAAACCAATTAAAGTACTGAGCGTTTTTACCGATTTTGAAGAAGGCTTCACCGTAGCCAATAATATAAATGATTTGCGTTTTTCGAATAATTACCGCTACCAGGACATTGCCATTCTGTACCGCACCAATTCGCAATCGCGTGTAATGGAGGAAGCGTTGCGCAAACAAAACATTCCTTACCGGATTTATGGAGGTTTGTCGTTTTATCAGCGCAAAGAAATCAAGGATGTAATTGCTTATTGTCGATTAGTTTGCAATCCAAACGACGAAGAAGCACTGAAACGAATCATCAATTATCCGGCACGTGGAATTGGCGAAACAACCGTGAATAAACTGATTGAATGTGCTCAACTACATGCCGTTAGTGCGTGGGAAGTTTTAACCGACATGCTGAAATACAACCTGGCTGTAAATGCCGGTACTGCCAATAAATTGGCACAGTTCCGGAACATGATTGACGTTTTTGCACAGCAAATTTCCACTCAAAATGCTTATGAAATGGCCAATTCCATTGTAAAAACCAGCGGAATTTTGAGCGATGCCTACACCGACCGTTCACCCGAGAATATGAGTAAGGTGGATAATGTGGAAGAGTTGCTCAAGGCGATTCATGAGTTTGCCGAAGCAAAACAAGAGGAAGAAGGCACGGCTTTTTTACCGGATTTTCTATCAGAAGTTTCGTTGCTCACCGATCAGGATACCGACAAGGAATCTGATAAAGATAAAGTTACGCTAATGACCGTGCATTCAGCCAAAGGACTGGAATTCAAGGCTGTGTTTATTGTCGGAATGGAGGAGGAGTTATTCCCTTCGCCATTTTGTCAGAGCGAACGGGAACTGGAGGAAGAGCGCCGCTTATTCTACGTGGCAATAACCCGTGCTGAGGAACGGTTATTTATTAGTTTTGCCAAATCACGTTTCAAAAACGGCAAAACCAATTTCTCCAATCCAAGCCGCTTTATAAAGGATATCGATGTACAGTACCTCGACTTGCCATTAGAACAAAAACCAAAACAAGGTCGTATTGGTGATTGGGACGATGATTTGGAAACCGAGCGAAACCGTTTCCAGAAACCCTTTTCTAAACCTGCATACAATGAACGTATTGAACTTCCTTCCACTCCAAAACGGTTAGTTAAACTAAGTTCAGCAAGCTTAGATAAAATTCCTGTTCAAAATGGGTCAATTCCGGTTGGAGCATTTGTAAAACATGGCATTTTTGGCATTGGAAAAGTGTTGGAAACCGCTGTAGTAAATGGTAATGAGAAAGCTGATATTGATTTTGGTGAAAAAGGCATAAAATCGTTGCTATTAAAATTTGCCAAACTGGAAGTACTTGAATAGTTGACAGGTGAGAGTTGAGAGTTTTTCATAAAATCTGTTCATAAAATATATCTTTTAAAAGATAAAATTGAAAGAATTAATTTTATCTTTGTAATTCTTTCTCTGGCAAAGAAACTGAAATTAAAAACAACAAAATAAATCAAAATAAATCATGGCAAAAACAAGCGCTGAGGAAATTAAATTTCCTATTTCAGACAAACTTAAAGCATTGCAACTGGCAATGGACAAAATTGAAAAAGACCACGGAAAAGGCACCATCATGCGTATGGGCGACACAAAAGTAGAAGATGTTTCTTTTATTTCAAGTGGTTCAATTGGATTGAATGTTGCATTAGGCGTTGGTGGTTATCCACGCGGACGTGTTATCGAAATTTACGGACCGGAATCGTCTGGTAAAACCACGTTGGCCATTCATGCCATTGCCGAAGCTCAAAAAGCGGGTGGTATAGCTGCTTTTATTGATGCAGAGCATGCTTTCGACCGTTTCTATGCTGAAAAACTGGGCGTAAACATCGAAGAATTATTAATTTCACAACCTGATAATGGCGAACAGGCATTGGAAGTTGCCGATCAGTTGATTCGCTCTTCAGCTGTTGATATTGTGGTGATTGACTCGGTGGCAGCACTGACTCCAAAAGCTGAATTAGAAGGCGATATGGGTGATTCGAAAATGGGATTGCAGGCACGTTTGATGTCGCAGGCTTTACGTAAACTCACTGCCAATATCAACAAAACCAACACAACCTGTATATTTATCAACCAGTTACGTGAAAAAATTGGTGTAATGTTTGGTAATCCGGAAACAACAACCGGTGGTAATGCACTGAAATTCTACGCTTCAGTTCGTTTGGATATTCGTCGTATCGGTCAGTTGAAAGACGGTGAAGAAGCTATCGGTAACCAAACCCGTGTGAAAGTAATTAAAAACAAAGTGGCACCTCCGTTCCGTAAAGCCGAATTCGACATTATGTACGGCGAAGGCATTTCTAAAACCGGTGAAATTATCGACCTTGGAGTGGAATACGGCATTATCAAGAAAAGCGGTTCGTGGTACAGTTACGGTGAAACCAAACTGGCTCAGGGACGCGATGGATCAAAACAACTCATCAAAGACAATCCTGAATTAGCAGCCGAATTGGAAGCTAAAATTGTGGAAGCGATACAGAATAAATAGGCTGTCAGCTTATAAAGTTCATAAAGTAAAAAAGTTCCAAAGTCAGTTTCTGCTGATTTTGGAGCTTTTTTTATGCTTTCGAAATCTTCATTTCGCACGCCTTACAGTCAAAAGTCAGTTTGTATTCCTGATTGTTGTTTCGGAGAAAAAGCGGTTCTTTAAAAGTGGCTTTATAACCTTCTTTAGGACACCAGCCCATTTCGAATTTAATGCAATGTTTGGTGAACATGAGCGGTACACCTTCGTCAGTTTTCAGTTCAAAACCGGGCATCACCTCTTCTACACCGTGTTCGTGGTAAAATTCCTCTGCCAGTTTGTTGGTTACATTTCCGAGATAAGAAAGCTTTTTTTGTGGAAATTCAGCAGCTACAGGCTCACGTTTAGCTTCTCTGACATACGAATTTGCTCTTATTTCATCCAGTTTCTCAATAGCTTGTCGGCGCCATTCACCCAATTGCGAAGCAGGAAAAAACCAAGGTTCATTTATATTTATTTGTATATCAGTTGCTTCGTAAATAGTATTTCCAAGTTTGGAGAGTTGGTTTTTAATATTATCGTTTACAGCTTCCGGTTTTTGAGCAGGTTGTTTGTCGCAGGTTGTTTCAAGTATTGTTGAGATACCATCTTCCGAAGTCAACTGATTTGTAAAACCGTTTGGAGTCTCGCTAAAAATCAACTTAACTCCAACTTTGCGTTCAGCCGTTTTTCCTTTCAGTATTTTTTCAAAAGCCTGATCCTGATTACGATATAGCATTACACCAATATCCATTCGTGGCATATCAGCCGGAAAGCACCTCACCCCATGCCCCTCTCCCCTGTGAGAGGGGATTTCCACACGATTTACTCTAAAACCGGTTAAGTCACCGTGCTTATTGATAAAACAAAGTCCATCGCCGTTATTCAACGAATTTCCATTATGTACCTCAAAGAAATTACGGCCAATATAGGTTACTTTTCCTATCGGTTCTCCCTGTGATTTGGGCGTTTCTGGCTGAATAATACCGGCATGTCGCTCATGCAGAAAATAATCTGTGGAACTGCGTCTGAAGCTTTTTTCCGGATTTGGTTCAAAAAGAATGGTTGTTTTTCCGGCTGATGCACGTTGATAGCGACTGTCCTTTTCTATTATAGCATCTAGTTTCTGGCGATAATAAGCCGTGATATTCTTTACATAATCAACATCTTTCAAACGACCTTCAATCTTAAACGAAGTCACTCCGGCTTCCAGCATTTCCTCTAGCGAATCGGACTGATCCAAATCTTTTAGCGAAAGTAAATGTTTGTTTTTCAACAGAATATTATCATCCGCATCCACCAACTTGTAAGGCAAACGGCAATACTGCGCACACTGTCCGCGGTTGGCACTTCGTCCGCAATTTGCCTGACTCATGTAACACTGACCGCTGTAGCTTACGCACAATGCACCATGAACAAACGCTTCCAATTCGACATCGGTTTGTGATGAAATTTCCGAAATTTGTTTCAATGTAAGTTCACGCGCCAAAACCACCCGCGAAAAACCAACATCTTGCAAAAACTTTACTTTTTCGGCTGTTCGATTATCAGTTTGAGTGCTTGCATGGAGTGCAATCGGTGGTAAATTCATTTTCAGAATGCCCATATCCTGAATAATCAGTGCATCGACACCGGTATTGTAGATTTCCCAAATCAGTTTTTCAGCTTCAGGCAGTTGGTCATCTGTAAGCACAGTGTTTAATGCTACCAGCACCTTTACCCGAAACTGATGAGCATATCTGACTAATTCGGCAATATCTTCAATGGAGTTTCCGGCAGCAGCACGTGCTCCAAACTGCGATGCGCCAATATACACAGCATCAGCACCATGATTGACTGCAGCTATGCCACATTCAAGATTTTTAGCGGGAGAAAGAAGTTCAATACCCCTAATTTTTGAAGGGGAAAAGGAGTTGGTTTCATCTTCTATATTTTTATTCATAAAAATAATACGTTAATTGACTGCTCGAATCAAATTTCCGTTTAGACCTATATTTAAAATTGAATGTATTCTTTTTCCTAAGTTTCTTTTGTCTTTGGAACAAAAAAAGAGTAGCAAAATAACTACTCTTTATTATATTTAATTTTTGCCTATTTTGAATTTCCATAATCCATAGGCTGTGACTAGAACAAGCATATATATCCAACCTTCTCCTACTGGTATTGGTTTTCCAAAAGGATCTCCTCCTGGGTCAGTAGTATCATTCAATCCAGAGGTACCTGATTGTTTTAATGTAATATTACCAGTTATTGAAGGAATATTTAAATTAGTTGACAATGCTGAAATATCAGACTCAGACATTACATTATTATTACTCTTATTAGACTTTCTGCCACTACTATAGGCATAAAAATCATTTCCGATACCAGAACTACCACCAGCATTTTGCGTGTTATTATAATTAGATTCCTGTGAACTTGTTTGAGCTGAAATTGGATTTTGTATATGATTAGCTCCTGTATTTGATGAATAAATTGCTCCCTCACGTCCAATTTGTTTCGATTTGGATTCTTGGTTATTAATCACGTCAATTTCTGCCGTGTTATTAGTGCTATAATTACTATGTTTCGTAAAATTGTTTTTAATCTCAATTTTGTTGGTATTATCCATTCTATTCGCATACGTAATGGCCTCTCCATTGAAATTTACACTTTTATTTGCTATGTAAAATTGTCGTGAGGAATATAAATCCGGACTTCCTAATGGAGAATAAAGCACTGCCAAGAGCAACCCTGCCCATGTAAGAACCCAAAATAGTATTTTCTTTTGTTGTTTATCCACAGTTTATCTTACTATTAATCGTTTTGAAAATTCTTCAGTTGTAGTCATTACTTTTGCTATATATGCTCCGGGTATTATGCCGGACAAAGTGATTATCCCACTAGGTGTTAATGCTATTTTTTCAAGATAATGACCTGCAATATCATAAATCATAACATCTCCCTTACTGCTATTTAAGTTTTGAATAAAAATATTGCCATTACTACTGAAGATTTTAATGTGACTTTCAGCATCAGGAGCATTTTCTTCATAATGACGAGCAACCACCTTGAACCTTTTTTCCGTCTGAGTTAATGAGTTCGAGGTAAATTCATATTTTGAACCACTTTCGGTTACATCCATTGTTTTATTCTCAAGTAAATCAACTAAATAGATGCCTGCATATTTTGTTTTTATATTTGTATGTGTGAAAGTTAATGTATATTCACTGTCTTCACCAACCAAAAATCCTAATTCGGTATCATTTATATCATTAATTGCATCAACCTGATATTTACCATCCGGTTCAATTGCATATAATTGAGGTGAAATTGCTGATCCAATAAATTTAAATCCATCATAACCATTATCAAAATTCTTAGAACAATTTTGTTCTGAAACTAACCAAAGTCTATCAGCAGTCTTAGCTCCCGTTACGTCAATAATAGTTGACACTTTATCAGTATTCTCAAATGGATTATTATAGGTTCCTCGAATACGATGTATTGCTGAATCAAAGTCAACAACTGTATTCAAATATCGAATACCGAAAGTTGCATTACTACTATTACTTTGTGCTTTCACCAGAATAGATTGCATTGAGGCTACCTGAGCCGGAAGACCAAGCATACCTGCATAGTTCTTGGGAACAGCAATATACTGACCTGCGCTTAAACCTGAGGTTTGTGAATTTGGTATCCATTGGTTGAAAGTTCCTGTATTATATAAGTAAGCTGTAGCTTCTGTAGAATTGCCATAATCTAAATTTTTAATAGAAATTCCTGCAGAATATGAATTAGCATATACATTTTGACCTGGGTATAAAGCTGAGGAAGTGAAAGGCATTTGACCCGTAGCAAAATCTCTGGTTTCAAGTGTTCCCCTAAATACAATTGTTGTAGGTGCGGCCTGACAAATTTCATAACCATAGAACGGTTTCAAAACTGAATCATTTGCTAATTGAATCCAGTGGTTTGTTATACTATTACCAGATTCAACCCACTTTCTGACGTAGGATCCGTTAAATGTTGGAAATGCTGTAACAGTACGTACTGGAATCCCAAAGTATTGCCATTTATATTTATTGTTTATAGGTTGTGCCAAATCCCATGTAGCTTTGGAATACATTTCTACAGTTGCATTAACCGAATTGTTCAAAGTCGGCTGATTGAAATGAAGAGAACCATTAGCAAGTGTTGTACTGGTTTTTATTTGAATACGATTCGTATTGCCATCGGTTATTACATAATTATTTACTTCGATTCCTTTTGCAGCAGGAATTATCAACGCCTTTGTTGTTGCATTAATCAAACTACCAATTGTTCTGTTTTTATCCAGCCATAAATCATTAATAGCGACAGAATCGGTATTTGAAACAGTAGCATATTCAACATCATCTCCTGGAAGCGGAACAAAATTTCCAGTCCAGTTTCTTGGTTTTGCCCAATCTGTATCAATGTATCCGTACCAATAGTTTGTACGCGTATTTACAATCATCACTACACTTGCATTTGCTGGATTATTTGAAACACAAGATAAACTTGATGTCAAAATACATTTTACAACATCACCATCAATAGGTGTATAAGTATAAGTAGTACTATTAGTGCCTACATTAGTTCCATTAACCTGCCACTGATAAGCAGGTGTTGAACCTCCATTAGTTGGAGTAGCAGTGAAAGTAACAGGTGTATTTTTGTAAACTGGATTAGCAGATGCTGCAACACTTACACTAACCGGTAAAATAGGACTCACTGTTACATCAACCGTTGATGTAGCTGGAAGAATTTGCCGGAAAACAATGTCATCCAAAGCAAAGTCATTTCCACTTACAACAGTGTTTTGGTTTATTAATTCAAGATTTAACACATTGTTTGAGCCTGCTGCTGCATTGTATAAGAACTGATTCCATTGATTGTTTACCAATGGTGCTGTATAAATTGGACCAGCAGCAACACCATTTACATAGAGTTGTAGCTGAGACGCATTTTTCGGGTTTTCGGGTACATTTACTGTTTGTTCCCAATACGTAAATTCGTAGGTTGCTCCTGGAATTACAGGTACTGACTGACTCCACACTACAACGCCTGCAATAGGTGCACCATTCACAACCATTTGTAAACCTCTGCCTGTATGATCCGGCCAGGATGAGAAATTAGGATGTACAGATACCGGAAGTTTCACAACTGTATATTTGCTTTCAGGATATAATGCAGATGTATTGGTCGTGTCAACATATCCATAACCACTTCCAAAACCAATATTGCCCATTTCAAAATCACCGTTAACAACCAAATTACCACCCACAATTACATTACCCGTAACAGTATATGTTCCAGTCATAGAAGTAGTTGCAGAACTTATACTTGGATTTTGAAGTGTTGAATAGAATAAATTAGGACCTTGCCAATAACGGTTCTGAATGTCAGCTCCTACACTTGTAAGATTAATAGTAGATCCTGCGCAATAGGTTCCACCACCACCTGCTGTTACTAGTGGCGAGATAAATACAGTTCCTACCAAAGCCACATTTTTTGTTGTTGCACCGGATGACACAACACTAATGTTAACTCCCGTATAATTTCCTGCAGTTAATCCGGCTTTCAATCTGACATATATTAATTTCGGGTTTACACGACTGGAAGTTAAACTTAATGTTATTGGGGTTGATTGATACCCAGAACCAGAAGTTGTAGTAATTTCAAAATTTGCAGGTGGAGTAATAGTAATACTACCTGTTAGTGATGCCCCACTAACTGTAAACTTCTGATCACTCGATGGTCCCGCTCCCTGCATGTATCCAAATCCTGTTAACATTGAAGAAGACACTAAAACAGTAGCTGAATTTACAACCGAACCAACTAAAGCCACAGTTTTTACAATTGCATTACTTGATTTTATAGTAACATTACCTGGTCCATAATTACCAACTGCTAAGCCTGTTAACATTCTCACATAAATAGTTTTTGATTGACTGGATACACCAGTTGCACGAGTCAATATAATTTGACTTGTGAAACCAGTACCGGAGGTTGTGGAAATCTCAAAGTTGGTAGGAGCTATAATTGTATCGTTTCGTAAACTGGTTGATAAATTTATACCTGTGAGAACAAAAGTCTGTTCACCGGATGGACCTGAACCCAATGTGTAAACAAAACCACCAAGATAGGAAGTTTCTGTTGTTAAAGTTGGTGCAGCAGTTATTGTTCCTGATAAAGCTACATTTTGTGAAGTAGCACCTAACGAAGTTACAGAAATATTTTGATTGTGACTACCAACACCTAATCCTGATGGCATAATTACATAAATAGTCCTGCTTGCAAGCGTACCACTTGTTGGCGTTAAAGTAATTGCTGTAGACTGATATCCTGAACCGGATGTAGTGGAAATCTGATAATCAGATGGAGGTGTGATAACCACATTCCCTGCCAGATTAGAACCACTCACAGTGAACGATTGCTGTACTGTAGGTCCTTTGGTATAAACATAGGTGAAACCACTTAAACTTGTAGGATTGACCGTGACTGATGGTGCACTTCCAACAGCTCCACTACAACTTACTGCTTGTGAAGTTGCTCCGCCTGAAGTTATTGAAATAGGTTCAGAACTGTACGTGCCAATACTCAAACCTGCTTTAAGTCTTACATAAATTGTTGTAACGGGAACTGCACCAGCACTAATTGATAATATTATCTGACTTGATGAGACAAATGATGCACCACTACCTGTCGAAATTTCGTAGTCTGATGCGGGGATTAAGGCTATATTCGCAATAAGTGAGTTACCTCTTACAGTGAAACTTTGTTCAGTTGATGGACCTGTACCAAGAGGATAGCTGAAACCGGATAATGTAGAGGTGGATAAAGTTATAGTTGAAACTCCCTGTGCAAGACAGAAGAACTTATTTGCTCCGATTAGATTCGAGTTTGTAATACCATAAGTTCCCGCTGTACCGAGTAAATTCACATAGTTACCATTAACAGCAGTAGCATTTCCAGCAAGTACATCTAATGGAGCAATAGGATCAGGTCTACTAGCAGATATAGTGGAATTAATGAAGTTTCCTGAACTAATTAATGACCAATACTCCGTATTGCTTATAGTATTAATAGATGAATCATGAGTTCCTGAAGGATTTGAATTAAAGGCCTCGATTTGTGCAGTGACCGTTCCTGTTCCAGTTGTAGGATTAACAAGAGAGAAAGGTAAATATACCGAACCTTTACCAACAGGGAAAACATAGGTTGAGCCCGATGCAAGATTAGAAGGCATTGTCCATTTTATTGGTCCATTAACAAATGAAATAGATGAAGCACCAGTTATTGCTGTTGTTGCTGTTGCAGTAACAGATAAGAGAGCTGAAGATGATGTTGTCAAAATACCACTACTCAATGTCAATATATTTGAAACTGATTCACTACTATTTAAAGTCGTACCACCGGAATTAATAGTAAGGTTGTAGAATGTTGTTGAAGTAGTTCCACCAATAGTTTTTCCGATTCCTGTCAGAGTTATCGTTCCGATTCCTGCAGTAAAAGTACCACCGTTATTTATCCAGTTTCCATCGATTGTATGAATAAATGCTCCACTATTAAACGTTGTTCCTGTACCAATCGTTATATTTCCATTGATTGTCAATCCTGCTACTCCGGTTGTGCTTGCTGTACCACTTAGGGTAAAGTTCCCTCCGATAAGTGTTGTTCCTGTAAGTAACGTTTTTGTTCCACTGCCTGAAAGCGTCAGATTGTAATAATTACCTATTTTTACAGTTTGTGCAGCACCTGTATAGTTTACAGTATTGGTTGCTGTTGTAGCGGTTAATGTTGTAATCCCTGAAGTACCACCAATGTTTAATAATCCGTTCGCACCTTGTACTAAACCTCCCGTACCCGATAAGGCAGTAGAAGCTGTAATCGTACCATTATTTGTCAGGGTTACTGACCCTCCGGTAACTGTAAGCAATGTTGAAGAGGTTAAAGTACCTGTATTGGTGTAAGAACCTGTGAAAGTTGCGGTTGGAATTGAAGTTGTTGTAGCCCCACTATGAGTTTTTGTAGCTCCACTGAAGGTATGTGTTCCTGTATTAGCCGTAAATGTAGTTGCATTGTTGCTGAAGTTTCCTCCAAATCCAATGGCAGCAACTCCGGTTTCATTCCATATAGCACCACTGTTGAGTGTTACATCTCCGGTAAATGTT
>CAIKVR010000038.1 GCA_903830915.1 uncultured Bacteroidales bacterium | reverse complement strand
CTAAGCAAATATCTCAAATATAAAGTTAAAAAAGCTAGTGATTTTTTGTTTCAGTTTGAAAAAAACTTAGCCGCATACTGTAAGAAGCGTGGGTATGATGGAGTTATTTGCGGACACATACACCACGCAGAAATTAAAGAAATTGATGGCGTTACTTATATGAATGATGGTGACTGGGTTGAATCAATGACTGCGTTAGTTGAACATCACTCGGGCAAGTGGGAAATAGTAACATGGACTAAGGAGTATGATGATGTGGTTGCTGATAATATTGGCAGTGAACATAAACAATCCAAACGACATTCCAGGAAGAGTAAGTCTTGAGTTTGCTACAGAACGAGCATGTGAGTCTGCTCGTGCCACTGTTCAATATCAATTAAAGTTTGATAATTTCAAGATAACTACACAATGCATAAAAAAATCATAAAGGACATGGTATGAAAAAAGTATGGATCTTACACCATGCTACTGAAATTTCGGGGTATGAAAATACACGATTATTAGAGTGCTTAGAAAAAAATGGTATTCAAGGTTGGGTTCTTGAACCTAAATATTTTGATATCATTGTTAGTCGAAGTACAAATAAAAGTATCAGATACAAGGGTGAAAAAATTGACATGCCCGATCTTGTGTTAAGTCGTACCGGGTCCGGTACTAACTATTTTACATTAACTGTGATGCGTCAGATTGAAAAATTTGGAATCCCAGTTATAAATGATTCTAACAGCATCAGTGTAGTATCAGATAAATTATTAACCAGCCAACTGTTGGTTAGAGAAAATCTCCCCATACCAAAAACAATGTTAGTTAATGGTGATGTAGATGTTGAACTAGTTGAAAGAGAAATTGGATTTCCGTGTGTAGTAAAAGCTACTAGTGGTAGTAAAGGTAAAACGGTACATTTGTGTGAAACTAAAAAAGATTTCACAAGTTTGATGGCCCTGTTAAGTAGTATTGCCTTAAAGAAAGTATTAATCATACAAGAGTTTGTAGATGCGGCTCCTGGTACTGATCTGCGTGTGTGGGTTATCGGTGGTAAGACAGTGGTTGCTATGAAACGAACAGCAGGTAATGGAGATTTCCGTGCTAATATTAGTCAAGGCGGGACAGCAGAATTATTTGAAATTACTGAAGAAGTAGATTATCTAGCTCGAGAAACGGCTCGGGTATTAGGTCTACAAATAGCAGGCGTCGATCTATTATTTGATAAAGAAGGATACAAAATTTGTGAGGCAAATTCGAGTCCTGGTTTTTCAGGCATGGACCAATACTGCGGACAGGATATGGCACAGCGTATTGTAGATTTTATAAAGTTAAAGATTCAATGACAAAAATCTTAATCGTAACCGATAACTTAAAGGACCAAATCAATGGTGTTGTCACAACTTTCAAAAACTTGGAAAGTCACGCTGTTGATAGTGGCTATGATATTGTTTATATTGATCCCGGGCAGTTCCCTAATTTTGCTTGCCCTGGCTATCCTGAAGTTCGCCTCTGTTGGCCGCACGGTATCAGTAAAAAAATTAAGGCG
>CAIKVR010000037.1 GCA_903830915.1 uncultured Bacteroidales bacterium | reverse complement strand
CACAATAACATCTTCCGTATTTGTACATGCCCACAAAAAAGCTGATAAACAGACAATTATAATATATTTAATTATATTTTTCATGATTTCTTGTTTTATAAATTATGAATTGATTAATATCCCGGATTTTGAACCATCGATGGATTTTTATCTATCTGAGGTTGAGGAATCGGAATAAGAATGTTCTGTTCGGTAACAGGATTCATCTGCAAACGACCGATATCTCGACTATTGAGTGTATTCAGAACGGGTATTACCTTGTTGTTACGAACCAAATCAAACCAACGCTGACCTTCAAAAGCTAATTCTAAACGTCTTTCATTCAGCACATCATCGATAGTTGCAGTCGACAACATATTTGTAATTTTTGCACGTTTTCTGATTTGATTTACCAATGCTGCTGCACTTGTTCCATCGCCTTTTCCAACATAAGCCTCTGCTTTCAGCAACAAAATGTCAGCCAAACGGATTTTAATTACGCTACTGTATTTTGACCGGTATTTGTACATAAACGGATAACCTTTTGTTGGATATTCATTAGTCCAGGTAACATCAGCATTTATAACAGTCTCAGCTTTACGAACAATATCTTTGGAATCATCAAAAGCTTTTAATAGGTCACGGGAAGGGGTAAGCCATTTAGCCCAATCGTATTTGCTGTTTGGGTCAGATTGATCTATACCAACCAGCCAGGTGAACCAAAGACCACCACCTGCAAAAGAAATTTCAAAAATTGATTCGGATGTATTTGTATATTTAAGTGCTGTTTTGGCTGAGTTCATATCAAATAAATCACCATAATTAGCCACCAGACTAACATCTTTTTCAACCTCATTACTATATGAAATTACTTTATCATAATCCCTTACAGGTTTTTCAGCATAAATCTTGGCTAGTAAAGCATTAGCAACCGTTCTGGAAAATTTAAATTTATTATTATTATCAATTGCAGGTGCTCCACCAGGTTGTAATGCAAAGTTCAAATCTTTGATTATCTGACGATAAACTTTAGCTACCGAATCGCGCGGCGGATAATAAAGTGGATACACTTTTTCAATATTGGCAGCTGTTATAGTTGGAGGTTCAACCGTAATAAGCGGAACATCACCCCAAAGCCGAACTAAATCAAAATAAATCATCGAGCGGAGAATTAATGCTTCGCACTTCCACTGTAAACGTTCAGCTGCCGTGAAAGTGGCATCCGGAACAGAATCTACATTACAAATTACACTGTTTGCAGCACCCACAATTCCAAAATAATAATCCCAGTCACGATTGATGTTTTTATTTACCCCATTTTGTTTTTGTTGTTCAAGTTGGGTCAATTCCAAATCAGTAGCCCCACGATAAGCATTATCAGCATGTGTTTCGGTATAAACCAACATATCAGCAGTCCAACCTTCAATACCCCTGTTCTGGTTCAACTGATTGTACATGAAATCGTATTGAGTTTTCATTTCAGCTTTATTTTTAAACTTTACAGTTGTACCGCTACTGTCGACACCTCCAATGTTGAGTTCGCTGAAATCTGAAATCGGATTTCGAGTTAGGTCGCAGGCAACAAAAAAGAGTGATAAGGCACTTAAAAAAGTCAGTTTTACTATATTTTTCATCTTCGTATTTTTTTAAAATTCTACATTAATACCAAACACATAACTCTTCGACTGTGGATAAGTACCGTAGTCAATTCCTTGTACTTTTGGATCACCTCCATATTGACTTACTTCAGGATCAAAACCTTTGTATTTGGTAAGGGTAAGCAGGTTTTGAGCAGTCATATAAGGTTGTAGTCGTGTAATTCCTATTTTTTTGAGGAATGCATTTTTGAAGTCATAAGACAATGACAGCGTTTTCAGTCGCAGATAACTGCCATCTTCCACAAAACGGGTAGAAGGCAAAAGGTTCTTTGTGTCTTGAGTGGCTCTTGGCATATAGGTTACCATTCCCGGACGTTCCCAACGATCGAGAACTGAAATAGATTGATTTTTAGCATCATACATACCTTCCGTCTCCATGCGGGAGACATTGAAAATACTGTTGCCATAAGAACCTTGCAAAAATACATTCAACGAAAAACCTTCAAACGAAAAATTATTTGTCATCCCATAGGTGAAAACTGGATTTGGATCGCCAATAACTTTTCGCTCGCTTAATGAGGGTACATTGTCTGAGTTTTTGGTTTCATAAATAATATCACCAGTTTCGGTATCTACACCTTTCGAAACGTAGCCATAGAAAACTCCTAATGGTAATCCGGGTTTCATAACCACAATATTACTGCTTCCAACCGAAGCCTGACCAAAATAATAGGTCTGCTGAAGAGTTAGTTTTTCAACACGGTTTTTATTGAAAGACATATTGAAATCAGTTTCCCAACGCCATTTACCTGTTGTTATATTTTTAGTATTTAAAGTGAATTCAACTCCCCTGTTACTCATTTCACCTTCGTTGCGTGTTAATGAACCCACAGGAGCTGTAGACGGAAGCGGCACATCCATTAATAAATTCGTAGTATATTTATAATATGCATCTACTGATAAACTGATACGATTTTTCAGTATGGTAATATCAAAACCAATATCGCTTTGAGTAGTAGTTTCCCAAGTTAAATCCGGGTTTTTCATATTTGCAATTGATAAACTAGGCACTGCATCAGCATATGTAAATACTTTATCTGCACCATAAACCTGATACCATGGAAGTCTCTCGATATTATAGCGTTGTAAATAAGAATAATCTCCGATACCGGATTGATTTCCTACCTGACCCCATCCTCCTCTGAGTTTCAAATCATCTACCCATTCCTGACTCTTCATAAAATCTTCGGAAGATACACGCCAGGCAGCCGAAGCAGAAGGGAAGTAACCCCAACGATAATCAGGAGCTAATTTTGAAGAACCATCAGCACGGAAATTGACTGTCAGAAGGTATTTACTGTCGTAATTGTATGCCAATCTGCCAAGGTATGACATTATATCCCATTGTGAGGATGAAGTACCACTTCCTTGTTCAATTTTATTAGCAGCATTTAATGTTTGTATTTCAGATGTCCTGAAATGAGAGCCACTCATATAGCTTTGATTCCAGTCGGAATTGGTAAATGAAGTACCACCCATCAAACTAAAATTGTGTTTATCAATTTTTTTATCATAAGTCAAAACATTATCAAAAACCATAATTGTACTTAGTGACCGTGTATCTGAAGCTGTTCCGTAATTCGTGCGTCCCCATGCTGTTTTCACTGGATCAAGAAATGAAGTTGAATGATAATAAACTCTGTCAATAGCTAGCGAAGATTTCAATTTCAGATCTTTTGAAAATGTAATATCACCACTTACGCTACCAACAAATCTATTGTTATTTGTTTGATCATCAGCTGTTCGTGACATATTTTCAACCGGACTTGTGGTCTGTGCACCATAGAAATTATCGTAAAAGTGAGACGGATTTGCAGGATCCCAAATTGGAGCATAAGTAGGTGTATTGATTACTGAAAGAATAACCCCTGCACGATTAGAACTTGTTCCGGAAATAATTCCATTTGTAGTATAATCAGAATAAGCCAGATTAGTACTAAGTTTAAACCAGGAGCGGATTTGATTTTCAAGGTTAGCTCTCAAGTTATATCGCTTATAGTATGCTACAGGAATTACACCTGATTCATTGGTGTAACCACCCGAAACAAAATACCTCATTTTATCAGTTGCATTTGAAATGGATAATTGATAATCCTGCGTCACACCTGTGCGATATGTTTCTTTAAACCAGTCAGTTTTGTCTGTCAAACCGTCTGGTAAAGTTACAGCACCGATTTCATCCATCAGCGCTTTATACTGAGCAGTATTCAACGATTGAATTTGTTTAACTACATTCGTAACACCTGCATGAGCATTGTAACTTATTTTAGCCTCACCTTTACTACCTAATTTAGTGGTGATAAGCACAACTCCATTGGAAGCACGTGAACCATAAATAGCTGCCGAAGAAGCATCTTTCAAAATCTGCATACTTTCAATATCATTCGGCGATAAGAAATTTATTTCAGACATTGGAACGCCATCCACAACATAAAGGGGATCATTGCTTGCAGTTATAGAAGTATTTCCACGAATACGGACTACCATTCCGGCACCTGGTTCACCACTAGGTTGCATAACCGTTACTCCTGCAGCTTTACCTTGTATTGCCGAAGCAGCAGAAATCAAAGGTCTTTCATTGATGTCCTTTGTTGAAACTGTTGATACAGCAGTAGTCAGATCTTTTCGTTTTACTGAACCATATCCCACAACAACTACTTCTTCTAATGCTTTCGAATTGTCTTCCAATACTATCCTGAGGTTATTGTTATTGGCAACAGCCACTTCTTTGGTGTTCATACCCAGGTAACTGACAACCAAAACATCTTTAGTACCAGTACTGATAGTGAATTTACCATTTACATCGGTAATGGTACCAATTGTAGTACCTTTAATCATAATACTAACCCCGATAAGAGGTTCATTTTTGGAATCGACAACTGTACCGTTGACCGCTTTTTTCTGTGCTACTATACTTAATGGTATGACCATACAAATTAGAATGGGCATTAAACGCCGAAACCAACGAGTGCTCAGATGGAGCACAGCCGTTTTAACCCGATTTGTTTTACTGTTTTTCATTGAATATTAAATATTTGGTTAATTTATTTGAATTGAGATGCTGCTTTTTATATCTGCAGAGGAAGCTGCATTGCGTAAAACATACTCACCTGACTCTAGAGTCCATTTTTGAGTTTTGTCGTTGTAAAAAGCAAGGTCTTTTGCTGCAATTTGCATTTCAATAGTTTGTGTTTCACCGACTTTCAGAAAAATCTTTTTAAAGGCTTTCAGTTCCTTTGCAGGTCTGTAAAGCGTTGCTTTAAGTTGTGAGGCATACACCTGAACAGATTCAGAGCCATCTGTTTTACCGGTATTTTTCAGCGTAAATGATACTTTAATGGTTTCATCGGCAGTATATTCCTTTTTATCAGTCGCAATTTTTCCATATTCAAAAGTTGTGTACGACAAGCCAAATCCAAAGGGAAATAACGGAGTTATTTTCTTAGTATCGAACCATCGGTATCCAACCAGAATATCTTCTTTATATTCTTCATTATCATTAACACCAGGATAGGAAGTTTTGCCAAAACTGATAGCTGCGTTATCTTCCAGTTTTTTGGGGAAAGTAAAAGGTAATTTACCGGAGGGATTTACTTCGCCCGAAATTACATTGGCAAGTGCATTACCGGCTTCAGAACCAAGATACCAACCCTGAACTATAGCTTTCACATCACTTAACCAGGGCATACTCACAGCATTGCCACTGCAAAGTATCACGGTGAAGTTTTTGTTGACTTTAACTAATTCTGCAATCAATTTATCCTGATTATAAGGTAAATCCATCGTTTTACGGTCATCACCTTCGCTATCCTGAAGGAAATTTTTATTCAAACCACCTACAAATAAAACCACGTCGGCTTTCTTTGCCACTTCAACGGCAGCAGATAATAAAGAGTCTGAATATTGGCTTGTTGGATTGATTTTTTTGTTATCATTGTCGTTTGACATATAACCTTTTGAGTAGAGAATATGTTCTTTACCGTACTTTTTCAGAAAGCCTTCGAGTGGAGAAACTTCATAAGCTACTTTCAACGAAGAAGAACCACCACCAATCACCAAACTGCGGGTTGAGTTTTCACCAATGACAGCAATTTTCTGATACTTTCCAACTAATAGGGGGAGAAGCTGTTTATCGTTTTTCAACAGAACTATCCCATTTTCAGCTATTTTACGGGCAGTTTCAGAATGTTCGGGACTTACAAATTTTCCAAATGGACGATTTGCACTCATCGTAGTACGGAAAATAAGTCTCAAAATCCTACGCACCTTTTCATTCACAGCAGTTTCGGCGTATTTCCCTGATTTTAATCCCCTTAGGAATGGATTCGCAAGGTAATATTCTGAATATGGGGCTGTTCCGTCGGTAGTCAAACCATTGGTTGATGTTCCCATTTCGAGGTCAAGACCATTTGTAACTGCTTCATCAGTGCTATGAACTCCACCCCAGTCACTGATAACAACTCCATCAAATTTCCATTCACCTTTCAGTATTTTATTGAGCAACAAATCGTTATGGCAACAGTGTTGACCTCTCAACTGATTGTAAGCACCCATAATCGACCATGCTTTTCCTTCGGTAACAGCAGCCTTAAAAGCAGGTAGGTATATTTCGTTTAATGCCCGGTCGCTGACCATAACATTTACCCCCATTCGATTCGTTTCCTGATTATTCAATGCAAAATGTTTCACGCAAACTGCCACTGAATTTTGCTGGACTCCCTGAACATAAGGCACAACCATACGTGAGGAAAGATATGGATCTTCACCCATATATTCAAAATTACGACCATTAAGAGGAGTTCGGTAAATGTTTACACCCGGACCGAGTAGAACATTTTTATTGCGGTAACGGGCTTCTTCACCTATGATAGTTCCATAGTTGAAGGCCATTTGAGAATTAAAACTTGCTGCGAGACAGGTAAGTGCGGGAAATGCTGTACAAGAGTCGTTTGTCCAACCCGCTCCACTCCATTTATCCCAGTAAACCTCTTCACGTATGCCGTGAGGACCATCATCCATCCATACTTCAGGTATTCCGAGGCGGGGTACACCTTTTGAACTGAATTTAGATTGAGCATGGCACATCGCAACTTTTTCTTCCAGTGTCATCAGTGAAAGTGCCTGATCTACTCGCTTTTCTATCGGCTGATTTACATCTAAATAAATCGGTTTTTGAGCATTTGTCAGATTGACAGATAAAATCAGGCACAATACGCCAGCAAAAACAATTCGGATTAGTCTCATTTGTATTAGATTTTTATTTAGTGTCAAAAACACAATAAGTGATTTCGGTGCAAATATAGAATGTATTTTTTTATTCTCCAAACAAAAGTGTGTTTTTATTACACTAAGTATAGTAAATCTTCACGAAAACTAAATATTGTGTAAATGTGACACTATCCAACTAATTTTTATTGTATATTTGCATTGAAATTAGTATATCATAGATTAAATCATGCTAACAGAACTGGAAATCAACAATTTTGCATTTGAAACGATACCAACGATTTCGGTGGACTGCGTTATTTTCGGTTATGACAATTCGATGCTTAAAATGCTGGTTCGCAGGGAGTTTATTCCGATGGATGGAAAAATTCATGTTGAATGGAAACTTCCGGGCAATCAGGTTAGAAGAACTGAAAACATTGACGAAACTGCATCACGTATCCTGAAAGAGCAAACCGGATTGGAAAATATATTTGTAAAACAGTTTATGGTTTTCAGCGATCCGAACCGATTGAAAACTCGTCCGCAGGATTTTGAATGGATTAAACCGCGTTTGAAGGATGAACGGGTAATTACAGTTGGATTTTACTCGCTGGTGAATCTGAGTGATGTAGATAACAGTACCTTAGTGGAAGATGCAAACTGGGCAAATGCCTACGAAGTGACTGAACTGATGTTCGACCATAACGAGATATTTGACGAAGCGTTGAAGAAACTGCGCTACGATTTGCTTCACGATCCGCTGGTGTTTGAGCTTCTTCCTGAGAAATTTACACTGACTCAAATGCAGAAATTGTACGAAGCTATTTTCAACGTATCTTTTGACAAACGAAATTACCGCCGGAAAGTAAATAAAATGACTTACCTCATACCACTCGACGAGATACAAACAGGAGTTTCGCATAAACCAGCACGCCTTTACTCATTCGACCGTGACATTTACGAAAAAACCCGCACCGAACGCTTTGACTTCAGGGTGTAAATTAAACAGGTGATTTTCTACTCAAAATCATTGCACTTCTACCTTTTATCCCCATATCGCATAAGAATAAATTCCACAACGCTCATATAATCGGTTGTCGCTATACAACTTGTCCAATCCATACAAGTCACATAGCAATGACCAATTTCTATTGCGTTTGGTTTCAATCCTATGCAAAAATTCTATCCAATTGTTTTGTAGGTTTTTATCCTTGTATCATCCTGAAATTTATATGTGAAAATTGGATATTATTCTAATCAGTCTGTTTTAGAGGATGTTGAACATCGAAAATATCCTTTAATGTCACTACAAATCAAGTTTTAAAGAATCTAAAATTCATCTATGTGTGATTTTTGCAACTATATTAAAAAATTATGTAAGAATAAGGCGAGAAGATTTCCGCAATTTTGTGACTTAATAATTCAGCAAAGCAAAGAAAAAACAAAATGAAAAATTTCAAACAACTTGGCATATACATGGATCATGCACATGCTTTTATGATGGAACTGGAAAACGGTATGATTGTATCAAGAAACATAGTTTCCGGTTGGAAGGATACTGAGGTTAAACCTAATGAAGATAGCCATTTTATGGGTTTTAATTGTGGGGAAAAGAAACATCTTCAATCGGCTTATTATCACGAAATCAGCGAAATTATTCGCCATTATCAGCAAGTGCTGTTGTTCGGTCCTACTGATGCCAAAAATGAGCTGCATAATCTGTTGACAGACAATCATCTCTTTAATGACATAAAAATTGAATTAGTGGATACAGATAAATTTACTGATGAGCAAATGCATGAATTTGTGAAAGAGTATTTTAAGTAATTAATACTGGGAATGGAAGATATATGGACCTATTCAATAACGGTTTTTATGGCATTTTTTGCCATTATGAATCCCATTGCCAATATCCCAATTTTTGTAAAAATAACTGAAGGTCAGAACGAAAAGAAGAAAAAAGAAATTGCGAAAACATCCAATTTCGTTGCTTTTCTAATCGTTCTGGCTTTTATTCTTATTGGACAGTATATATTTCAGATTTTTGGGCTTACTATTCCGGCTTTTAAAGTTTTTGGAGGAATTCTGATATTTTTTATCGGATTCGATATGCTTCAATCAAAGAAGAGTCCCGCTCATTTGGTTGGAGAAGCAACATTTGATGATGGACTGGCTATTTCACCACTGGCTATTCCTATTTTGGCGGGTCCCGGAACTATTGTTACCGCTATGAATTTCGTGGTTAATGCTAGTCTGATTTATCTGGGAATAACGACACTTATTTTTGGTTCTGTAGTGTTAATGACCTATTATGCCTTTATTTACAGCAGTTATATTGTGAGGTTTGTGGGTGACAAGAACTTTGTCATTGTTGGCAAAATCATGGGTTTAATCATTGGTGTGTTAGGTGCAAATATGTTGATACAGGGAATCAAACTGGCATTCAGAATTTAAAAAATTATAATAATCAGATGAAAATTGCAGGCATCATTATCATCATATTGGGTTTGGGACTGATTGTTTTTACAACGTTTAGTTATTTCAGTTCTGAAGACATTGTCCAAATTGAAAACATTCAAATCAGAGCTACTCATCCTTATAATCTGAGTTGGTCGCCATTTATTGGTTTGGCAGTTATGGTTATTGGTGGGTATGTGGTGTTGAAATCAAAGAACAGATCCATTTGAAATTTTATTTCGTCATTTAGCTGTGAATATTGTAACACTTACCTTGAATTATGTAAAGCATAGCCAATTTAAAAACCTCAACTTTGTGAAGTAAAAATTTCTTCACCATAAAATTGATATAGTATGAAAACGAGAAAATTAGTTGAAACTTTAGCGATAGCTTCAATTGTCCTTTTTGGAGGTTGTACAAACAATGATCCAACAAAAAATGTGGATAATCCAAATGGAATACCACTCCAAACTGTTGTTATGCCAATTGTGGTCATGGCAGGTGCTTCAGACTTTGCATTGCTTGCAGGTTCAGCAGTTACGAACACAGGAGCTACAAATATAACCGGTAATTTGGGATTAAGTCCCGGAACTTCCATCGGTGGATTCCCACCGGGGATTTTAACTGGAACTCAGCAGATTAATACCCATTTGGCAACTCAGGGAAAACTTGACCTAACAGCAGCCTATAACGATGCTGCAGGAAGAACCAGTACAGATATTGTAACCTTATCAGGAAACATCGGTGGACTTACACTGACACCGGGTTTGTATAAATCCACTTCTTCCTTGGCCATTTCATCGGGAGATTTAACTTTTGATGCAAAAGGAAATAGCAATGCAGTGTTTATTATTCAGGTTGCCTCTTCTTTGACAACTACTTCAGCCCGAAAAGTCGTTCTGACAAATGCTGCATCTGCTTCTAATATTTTTTGGCAGGTGGGTAGTTCAGCCACTTTTGGAACTACGTCGGTTTTTAAAGGAACAATCATGGCAATGCAATCCATCACCTTCAATACAGGAGCAACACTTGATGGTAGAGCACTGGCAAGAACAGGCGGAATTGTACTGGCAGGCAATACGATAGTGACGCGATAGTTAATTACTAGCAACCTAAAGGGCATAGTCGTCAAGCTAAGAAAAATCAATATGTGTTGGAGTTTCTATAAGACAATTCCGCTTCAAATAGGTCAAATTATCTGATGAGTAAGTGAGGAAGAAACTGTGTGGGCAGCAAAAAAATCTTTTTAGCGTGATGGATGTCAAGCAGATTCAATGTTTTGCAAGACGGAAAAATTCAAGCAGTTCCTGCTTCTTTTCGGGGCATAATTCCTTGTCTTTTATACCTTCATACGCTCCTTCCAATCCGTAGAGCAGCTGTATACAAGCTCCGGGGTCAAGAGCCTGAAGTCTCATAAATGCCTGTTCGGTACCAATAGCCCGGAATTCTTCAACAGAATTTATTCCCGCTTGTTTGAGTTTGGAAGCTGTGTCTTTGCCTATGTTGGGTAGAGTAGATAAATCGGTAGCCATTTTATTTATCAGATATATTAATAGTTATTCTCAGTATTCAACGTCTGCCAAAACATTTATACCAATGCCAATCGGTGTAGAAGACCATTTTCCCTGACTTGTTTTTCGATGATAGGTACTGTTGCCAATTCCGGCGCAAAAAAACAATTGACCTTTCCCTAAATCTTTCACGTATTCAATGCTAATCAGGCAATTTCCTGTCACCCAAATATCTCTGTTTTCGACATTGATGGATATGGTTTCTTTGACTTTATCTTTCGGGATATTGATATAAATAGGGGCTTTTAATATATTCTCAAAATCTCTTTTCCAAAGATTCTTAACTTCATACACATTGATACGATAGAAAACTGTATCGAAATTGCATGTTGCTATATTTAAGTTGATTTTCTTAATCTTTGCCGATTTTTTTATCGGTAAAAATACACCCATTTCTTTACCAAGCAGATGCTCGCTAAATCCGGCCTGAATACTTTTAGACCTGGCATTAATTCCTAATGTTTTTTCTTTGTATCGTTTAGGAACAATCACTGCTTCAGTTAAGTTGTAGGTTTTTTCGGACAGTTGAATATCTTTTGATTTGGATTGAATAATATCACTTACTATGATATTTCGTGTTTCAAATCCTATACATGAAATTCGCAGGGTATCGTTTTTTAATTCTGATGATAAATCGATAGAAAAATTGCCGGAAGCATCTGAGGTTGTGCCAATATTTTTATTCAATATCCCAATATTTGCATATTCAACAGGAGTTAGGTTTCCTTTTGAAATTATTTTTCCAGTGAAAGTTTGAGCAGTAATAGTAAAGCAATAGCTGATTGTAAGAATGATTAGATTTAATTTCATAACAAATTAAAGTATTAATATTGAAATGAACCGGTTTTCAGAAATGAAACAACCAGTTTAAAAACCCCGGGTTGAAACAGCATGAAATTATGAGTAGAATGTACGGTCACAAAATCTTTTTCATTTTGTAAATGGGTGTAAATCAGCGATACATTTCCGTCATTATCATCATTTAAACTTGGATTGTACCACGGTTTTCGGCCTTTCATTCCGGCAATTATCCCTGTCTCGCAGGTTGGTTCGGGCAATTGTCCGGCGAATGAGTCACTTCCGGTTCGTAATTTAGCCACATTTGGTCCAAAAAGGAAAGTAGTAAGCCAACCATGATAAATATCGGCTACCTGTGTGCCCTGATTGGGTGGAGCAATCATTACAATTCTGAAAATCACGGGGAAATTGTCATTTTTTTTCAGATTTTTAAATAACGACCTTACCACCAGCGCACCCATCGAATGAGTTACAAAAGAAACAGAATCAATTTTTTCAGATCTGATTGTAGTATATAATTTCAGTGCAACACTATCAATATCTTCGGAAAATGAATGGTATGAATAATTTACGGTAACAAAACCTTCTTTTTTGATTGCGTTAACCAAAGGAGTCATGTGCAGTTTAAACCCGCCAAAACCATGAATTACATATATTTTGTGGCTTGCAGAACACATAAAGCTTACTAAAAAAACAAATGTCAGAATAATTGAAATCTTTTTCAATTTAGCTGATTATTTTCAGTTCATCAATTAAAACCGAATTTTCTTCAGGAGTTCCAATGGTAATGCGCAGACAGTCGAGACACAACGAAACATTGGAACGGTTGCGAACAATGATACCCTTTTCAACCAAGGTATTGTAGGTTGCATTGGCATCGTTTACTTTCACCAGCACAAAATTAGCATCGGTAGGATAAATATGCTGCACAACGTCCAATTCTTTTAATGACTCAATAAGTTTTGTCCGTTCCTGAAGCAGAATTTCCACCCAGTCTTTTACCTGTACCGATGACTGAATGGTTTTAAGTGCCTGCTGCTGAGTGAGTATATTGATATTGTACGGATATTTGATTTTATTCAGTACCGCAATTATTTCGGTTGAAGCAAAAGCCATTCCGAGGCGAATAGCGGCACTTCCCCAGGCCTTTGAAAACGTTTGGAGGATAATCAGGTTAGGATATTGGGCTAATTTCTGAGAAAAACTGTCAATAGAAGAAAAATCAATATAAGCTTCGTCCAGTACCACAATTCCTTCAAATAGTTCCAGAAGTTTGATTATTTCATTGCTGTTCAAGCTGTTTCCTGTTGGGTTGTTGGGGGAGCAAAGCCAGATAACCTTAGTGTAAAGATTGGTGGCAGCCAGTAATTTGTCGGCTGTAAAGTCAAAGTTTTCATCCAGCAGCACTTTGCGGTATTCCACGTCGTTTATATTGGCACAAACTTTATACATGCCGTAGGTAGGCTCAATAGCTACCACATTGTCCAGTCGGGGTTCGCAAAATGCACGAAATACCAAATCGATAGGTTCATCGCTACCGTTTCCCAAAAATATATTCTCAGCAGGAACATTCTTTATATTCGAAATTTCTACTTTTACTTCCCATTGTATCGGGTCAGGATAACGGTTATACGGTGCATTATATGGATTTTCGTTCGCATCAAGATACACAGAAGCATCACCTTTAAACTCATCACGGGCAGAAGAATAAGGTTGAAGGGAACATATATTTTCGCGTAAAAGTTTTTCTAAAATCATTTGTTCTGAAATTTGTCGTAAAGTTGATCAGCTAAAACTATTCACAATTTTTCATATGATTTATATTGATAATTATTAATTTTTAATTATTAATTATCAATTCATCTCGGGTGTCGGCTTTCAATTATAATAACTTCCTTTTCTTCGTTCAATCTGACCTTTACAGCATTACTGTGAGCCATTAGTTCTTCGTTTTCGGCCATAAGAATTATCGCATTGCTCAGGTTGGTAAGTCCTTCCTGGGTGAGTTGCTGGAATGTGATTTTGCGTACATAACTATCCAGATTTACACCGCTATAGGCTTTTGCATAGCCGTTTGTGGGCAAGGTATGGTTAGTTCCCGAAGCATAATCTCCGGCACTTTCGGGTGAATAATTACCCAAAAAAACCGAACCGGCATTTATTATATTCTGCGACACGCCCAAGTAATAGCGTGTTGAAATGATTAGGTGTTCGGGAGCATATTCATTTGTCATTTTAACTGCTTCTTCAAGCGTTTTTACAAGTATTATCTTGCTATTTTCCAGCGCTTTTTTTGCAATTTCCTTTCTTGGAAGTTTCTCAAGTTGTAACTCGATTTGCTCCATTACCGGTTCAATGATTCTTTCGGAGACAGTAATTAGAATGGATTGACTATCAACTCCATGTTCGGCTTGAGAGAGCATATCAGCAGCTACAAATACAGGATTGGAAGTTTCATCAGCAATAATTTCAACTTCCGAAGGTCCGGCAGGCATATCAATAGCAACATCGCGTAACGAAACCAGTTGTTTGGCTGCAGTAACATACTGATTTCCAGGACCAAAAATTTTATAAACCTTTGGAACTGATTCAGTACCGTAAGCCATAGCACCAATAGCCTGTGAACCACCAACTTTAAATATGCGGTGAACGCCTGCTACTTTTGCTGCATATAAAACTGCCGGATGAATTTTTCCTTCTTTATTTGGCGGGGTACAGAGTATAATTTCTTTACATTCAGCTATTTGTGCCGGAACAGCCAGCATTAAAACAGTAGAAAACAAAGGTGCAGTTCCACCCGGAACATACAAACCCACTTTTTCAATAGCAACTGCTTTTTGCCAGCAATATACGCCCGGAGAAGTCTGAATTTCAGGCATTTCGTGTTGTTGCTCCGAGTGAAATTTCCAGATATTGCGTCGTGCCATTTCAATTGCCTGCTTCAGATTCATGGAAATCATTGTTTCTGCCTCAGCAATTTCTTCTTTGGTTACTTCGAGCTTGTCAAGTTTGACTTTATCAAAGTGTAACGTTATTTCTTTCAGGGCTTTGTCACCGCGTTTGCGCACATCCTCCAATATTTCCTGTACGGTGGCAAATAAAGTGGTTGTATCGAAAACAGGACGTTTCAGAATTTGTTGCCATTCTTCCCGAACGGGGTATTTAATTAGTTGCATAATGCTTGATTTTAAGTGATCTAACAAAAATCAATTCGTAATAATTTTGTGCCAGTTGTCGTAAAGTTCTTTCATACCATCGAAAACCAGACTTGCACCGGAATCATGAAGTACTTTTGGGTCGAGTGGTCCGGTATTTACCCCAACTGTCAGTAATCCGGCAGCTGTAGCCGATTCAACTCCAAGAGGTGCATTTTCAACCACCATAACTTCCCATGGGTTCAGTTTCGATTTTCCAAGTGCTATCAAATAAGGTTCAGGATGCGGTTTCCCATGTTTTACATCGAAAGCTGTAACCATATTTTCCTGCCCAAATATACCCGGGAAATGCTCCTTAAGTCCTTGTAAAAGTGTAGCCTGTCCTGACCCTGTAACTAAATATATTTCAATGTCCTGTGACTTTATTTTTTGTAAAAGTTCGTTGGCAAAGGGTATCGTTTCCGTTTTCCCTGAAGCTTCAAAGTATTTGGATTTGAGTTTATAAATTGCCTCTTTTTCTTCATCGGTTGAATTCCGCCCGTGAACTTTCACAAAAACCCCATCAATGGTTGAAGCCCCGGTACGTCCTTCGTTCAAATATCCATCATAATCTGTAAATGGCAAACCGGATTCGTTCATGGCTCTTGTCCAAGCCGATGCATGATTTTTCATCGAATCGTAAAGCACACCGTCCATATCAAAAAAAACTGCTTTTGGACTGAAAGCAGGGTAATTCTTTTGGTTTATAAATTTATCTATTTGTTCTGAAAACATGAATTTCTATTTTTTTGCAAAGATACTTATTTTGTCTAGTAGAATTTATAAAATTGCCTGACAATACTTTAATTTTTACACAAACACCATTTTTTTGATTTTATTAGCATAAGTTCAATCAAAAATTTTGTACTTTTTTTAAACTGTTACTTTTGATTTTTCAGGAAAATCGATAAATTTGCAGTTCAAAAGAATAATCGGGATGTGGCGCAGTCGGTAGCGCGCTACGTTCGGGACGTAGAGGTCGAAGGTTCGAATCTTGTCATTCAGATTGTTGAAAATCAAAGACATAAATTAATTTTTAAGTTTTTTTTATTTGTTTTAGTAAGACTATATTTTGAATTTAATATTACTTTTTGCAAAATATAATTTAGAAACAATAATTTCTAATTAAGCGAGATGAGGTTTACCTTTTATGACAAAATACTTATTAAGTACTTGGTTCAAGTTCTAGAGGAACGAGGGGTGAGGATTTCTTTTTGAATCCAGACTGAGCTTGGCTGAACTTAAACGAGTATAGCTCTGCTCTTGTTGGCACGGAATTTATGCTTTCCGGTGGATTATCTCAACGGAGTTGCCCGTAATAAACTTTCAGGTACAACCTTCCCTGTTTTTTGACAAGCCAATCGGCTAAATCTACGAATCTATCTATTCTGAGCTTCTTAAAGTTACCCCAATAGTTGCAATTATACGAAAGCGAAGGCAATTTATTGTTAAATATATGTTTTTGTATGAAATAGTTTTTATCTTTGAAGCAAAAAATAGGCTAATCAGTTTGTTTTTCCGGAGTTAGCTCCCACAAGCATTTATCTCAAGCGATAGTAATCACGCTTAAGAGGAAACCAACTAACAATGAATATTCACACCATTAATGCAATGTTAAAATGAAACAAGCTAATGAAGGTGAAAAAATAATTCAAACCGTTTTTATTCGGGAAGAATTACCAAAAGGTCATATTCTGTTCAGACAGGGTGAAATCTGCAATACTATGTATTATATAGAACAAGGATTTGCACGTATTTATTATTTTTCGGAAAGCGGGCGTGAAATAACAGCTGAATTTTTTCATGAAAATTCTTTTTTTACAGCAAAGGATAGTTTTTTTTTCCATAAACCAACAATCTATTATTGTGAATTGACTGAAGATTGTGTAATTTACTCCATTTCGAACTCCGAACTGGATTCTTTAATCGACAACAATCATGAATTTGCAAAATTCGGGATTCGGGTTATACTCATATTTGCAAAGGAGATGACTGAATACATTACTAATCTCAAATTTCAAACGGCAGAAGAAAGATATAACACTCTCATTACTAATAATCCAACCATACTTCAACGGGTTTCACTCGGACATATTGCTTCTTATCTGGGTATTACTCAGGAAACCCTGAGTCGGATTCGCACAGGGAAGTAATTATTTTCTCCACTTTTCATTTTTTGATTTAGGTCAAATTTATTGTCCTACAAATAGTTGAATTTTGCAT
>CAIKVR010000036.1 GCA_903830915.1 uncultured Bacteroidales bacterium | reverse complement strand
CTATATAGAAACACTTGCACCTTGCACTATATTTTTGAGCTATTAAAAAATGGAACAAAAAACTAAAATTATTAACTTCACTCTTACTACTATCTTAAAGTTTATACTTTATTCAATCTCAAATAAATTAGATTATCACATTATTTAATCAGTTTTTCTCATTATATTGAAAAAGAATAATCTATTTTTGTCCAATAATTTTTCATTCTAAAACTATTAAAAAACTATTTTATGAAAACAAAACTATTACTTTTTGCTTTGCTTATTACAGCAAACATTTCCATGAGCTTGGCTCAAACAGGGCCAACTGCTCCTACTATTACCGGAGTGTCTACCGACAGTCAACTATCAGTAGCTTTTACAGCTGGTACGGATGGTGGATCAGCAATTACTAGTTATAAGTATTCAACTGATGGTGGAACAACTTGGCTCACCCGTCAAACAGGGACTACTGCAAGTCCTATTGTTATTACCACTTTATCTTCCGATGGAACAACAAAAATTGTAAGCGGGACTTCGTATAATATTCAGATTAAAGCCCTAAATGCCATTGGAGATGGAGATGCTTCTGCAACTTCTTCTGCTACATACTTATTTCTTGGTGGAGGCGCAGGCACAGTTGGAAATCCATATTTGATTGGGAGTGTGAATGATCTTATAGCAGCAAGAGCTGCTGCGGTTACAAGCCCTGCTACTGCTAACCAAACAGCCTACTATCAACTAGCGGCTGACATTAATATGTCTTCAGCAGGTAACTTTAATTCGTTTGGAAGTTATGCTGTGCCGTTTAAGGGAAACTTTAATGGAAACGGGCATAAGGTTTCAGGGGTGATTTCAGGAACTTCTTCTACAAGATTGAGTAATGCTGCTATTGGCTTTTTTGGTTATATTGATGGAGCAACCATTAGCAATTTATCAGTTGATGTATCTTATTTTACAACAAGTGTTCCTGTAGCAAATCAAGGATCAAGTTGTGGTGGTCTGGTGTGTTATACCACTGGAGCAGGGAGCATTGTGATAAATAATTGTCATGTTACCGGAACAATTGATGCACTAAGCACAGGTTCGGCAGCTACCACATTGGCAAGAGCAGGAGGAATAGTTTGTAATCCAAATTCGAGTTCAAATGCAACAATTACAATTATAAACTCTACAGTAGATGCCATAATAAAAGCCCAGAACGCTGTAACTTCTGCTGGTTCTGCTATTTGTGGAGGAATTGCAGGAGAACTTAGGAACACAGCTTATACACTTAATATAGTGAATTGTTCAACATCAGGTTCTGTAAATGCAGTTAATACATATGGTAATAGCTATGCTGCTGGTATAGTTTCTTATTTTTATGCGACAACTCCAACAGTAAATGTTCTCAATAGCTTAGCAAAAAATACAGTTGCTACAAGTGGGGTAAGTGCTAGCGGTTATAACGGAACTCCTGCTGCTGGAATTGGTCAAGTACCAACTGCTAATTGTCAGATAAAGTATTGTATAGCACTCAACCCTTCAATTAGTGGAGTAAATACCGTTGCCAGCACAGGTACTCAGGCATTGGATAGAGTTTACTCAGGAACAGTTGTTCCTACAGCAGGAAATGTCGATTTCAATTATGCAAAGTCCGATATGACTGTTCAGGGAACAGTAAACGGTGTAGGACCTACTACAATTTCATTGGCTGGAAAAACAACAGCTGGTAAAGATGGCGCAGATCTTGGCGCAGATCCTATGGGTGATGCCACTACAAAGCTAAATGCTTATGTGAGTACTAACTCTCCATTTAATGGTATTGCACTCACAACATGGACCGGAGGTGGATTGACTACATTATCTGCAAACAGTCAAATTAAACTTCTAACTTTAAACTATAAAGTAACTAATGGTGTATTGAATATAAACGGAATTGAAGGTTCAAAACAATTAAGTATTTATATAATTTCAGGTGCGCTTTATAAAAAAATAACAGTTTCTGATTCTTATATTACATCTCTGGCAAAGGGAATCTATATTCTTAAAGTAGATGGTTTTGCACCAAGTAAATTAGCAGTTTACTAATTATTTACGCTAAAAATAAAATATAACACCTGGAACTCGTCCTGTTATGGATGGGATGAGTTTCATGTGACAACTAAAAATCAATTATCTGCCGATGAAAACTTCAAAATTAGTTTTATTGTTGACACTAATATTCGCCACTTCCTTACTAAGTGCCCAAAACCCGAAGGCATCTAAATGGACAGTGGATAGATGTACAAAGATTACCGCGAAAATTACGAAAGATTTGACGCTCTCAAAAGAAGATTCTGTAAAACTTATCAATATTATTATTGATAGGTATGTTGTGGAAATTGAGAAACTAAAAGGGTTAACAACACTGGAAGAGAAAAGTGAAATGTATAAAGTTTCGGTTGCAAATTTCAGTAAGAATCTAAACTTGTCATTTTCTAAGGAACTATCATCAAAGATAAGTGCTTGGTGGGGTAACAATTACAAAACTTTTAATTCATTATAATAGGTTTAATTTAATTCAGATTGGTGGGGTTGTAGGTTATTATAACTCCACCATTTTGTAAACAACTAATTAAATAATCCTATTATAAAACTTATTATGGTGTAAAACTCATAATTTTCAGACACTTCTTTCCTGTAAAATAGTACTTAAATATCCTCTAATTAATCTTTATATCTATGTTCCAAACTATCAAGAAGCGAGGCAGCTGCTTTATATACTGCCTAAGGTTAACTTTTGGTCTGATACTGATTTTGCCTGCTACTGTAATGGCACAAAACAATATCACCGTATCAGGTACAGTTATCGATGAAAATGGTGATCCTTTAATTGGTGTGAACGTCTTGGTAAAAGGCATAACTAAAGGTACAATAACCGATGCCAAAGGTTACTTTTCAATACAGGCTGAAGCAAAATCAGTTATTACTTTTTCGTATATCGGCTATCAAAAAAAAGAACTGGTGGCTTCGAGCTTAAAAAACGGCAAAATCAAATTAGCAGAAAATCAAAAATCTCTTGACGAGGTTGTTGTAATAGGCTATGGAGTTCAACGAAAGAAAGAAACAACCGGCGCAACTTTCAACGTAAAAGGGGAAGATATAGAAAAAGTTTCATCCAGCGATTTAGGAACAGCTATTCAAGGAAGAATTGCCGGAGTAAATGTACAGGCATCAACTGGCGCGCCCGGCGATGATGCAAATATATTAATTCGTGGTGTAAGTTCTATTCAGGGAACAAATTCACCACTTTACATTGTTGACGGAATTCCGTATGATAGTGATCCCAAATTAAGTCCTTATGAAATTGCATCTATTGATGTACTCAAAGATGCTGCTTCAGCTGCTGTTTATGGAAGCCGTGGGGCTAACGGAGTTATTCTTATAACCACTAAACAGGGGAAAGTCGGTGAAATGAAAGTCGCAGTAAACAGTTACTACGGTATTCAAAAAATTACCTCTAAAATATCTTTAATGGGTACTGAGGATTATTTGTATGTGCAAACACTTCGTGCGTTGAGTTCAGGGCAGGCGTTAAGTAAGGATAATGTGTTTTTTATGACACAAAACTATCCCGCCTTTTTACTGAACAATACAAATTGGATGCAACAATTGCAGGTTGACAATGCTCCCATTCAGAATCATAGTGTTCAACTTTCAGGAGGAACAAACAATCTTAACTATAATTTTACACTAGGATATTTTAGTCAGGATGGAAATTTAATTAACTCTGGATATGAGCGATTTAATAGTCGTGCAAACATTAACTTTACGAAAGGTAAATGGAATGTACAGACCAATATGGCTTTTAGTACGGATACTAAAAGAAATGCTCCTTATAACTTAATTTATAGAGCTCTGAATATGTCGCCTTATACTCAGGGATTGAATAATACAAACCAAAATGATTTACTGGTTGTAACTAGTTCAGCAGAACAAGTAAGCATCGGTCAACAGATAAATAGCATGAAAGGTAAAGATATTGCTACTTCAGACAACTTTAATGGTAACATGAAGATTACCTACAATTTTTCAAAAAATCTGTCTTTTAGTACTATGGGAGGTGCTGCTTACACTAACGGTAGACGCATACAAACCGCGCCGTTATTTACTGTATTTGATGCTTCGGTTGGGAAAACTGTACCCGGACAACCAATTTCAAGTTTAACTTATACGAGTAACCGATTTATTAATCTTATAAACGAAAATGTTCTTAACTATAAGTTAGATATTAGCAACGATCATCACTTTAATTTTACCGGCCTTTTTTCTATTCAGAAAAATACAACCAATATGTTTAGTGCGTATCGTAGTAGCATAATATCTAACGATTTAACTACATTGGATGCAACTACAGGGACACCTTCAGTTGCTGGAAATGGAACTGCGAGAGATATTGAAAGTTTAATGGGGAGGATTCAATACAATTATAAATCGCGTTATCTTTTCAGTGCAAGTGTTCGTGGTGATGGTTCTTCACGGTTTGCTGCCAATAATCGATGGGGAGTATTTCCTTCCTTGATGGGCGGTTGGAATGTGGCAGAAGAAAAGTTTTGGAAACCATTTGCAACAACCATTAGTCAATTCAAGTTAAGAGTAAGTTATGGTGAAACAGGTTCTCAAAATTTTGCCGATTATATTACAGTACCATTATTATCAACTAATTTAGATTATGCATTAGGTAAAGAAACAAGCGATGTTTTGTTGGTAGGAACTTCTCAGACGGCTTTTACAAACGTGAATGTGAAGTGGGAAACATCAGTTACCAAGAACTTTGGTGTTGATTTTGGTTTTTTTAATAATGCATTAACACTTACTGCCGACTATTATCTTACCGACAAAAAAGACATGTTATTTCCGGTTGCTGTACCATTCTCGGCAGGAACTGGCAATTCTACAGTTACCATGAACGTTGGCGATATGACAAACAATGGTATTGAACTGGCTGCTACCTATAAATACAAACACAAGGATTTTAGTATGAGTATTACAGCTAATGCTTCAGCAAATAGAAACATGGTAATCAGGGCCCCTTCTACATTGTATATGGTCAGCGGTGCACCTGTTTCAGTTTCAGGTGTTAATGATTATGTGACTGTTGTAAAAGAAGGTTATCCAGTTGGTGCTTTTTTTCTGATTCCTACCAGTGGAATAATAAAAACAGCCGATCAACTAACAGCCTACAAAGCAGCAACTGGTAAAACAAATGCAGCTTTAGGAGATTTAATCTATCAGGACACGAATGGTGATGGAAAAATAACAGATGCTGACCGGGTATATGCTGGTAGTGGTGCACCATTAATTGATTATGGTTTAAATTTAACTTTTGCATATAAGGGAATTGATTTGTCTATGCTTTGGTATGCATCGGTAGGGAATAAAATTGTTAATGGAGGAAAAATTTATTCATACATGCAAATGACTAATAGTGATTTAGTTTATCAATGGTCACTTACAAATCGAGATTCAAATATACCTGCTTACCGAACTTCTGCTCACGATAACCTCAGAGCATATTCTGACTATTGGGTAGAAGATGGATCGTTTGTTCGATTGCGTGAAATCTCATTAGGTTATAATTTCCCAACTAAACTGATTAGTTTTTTGCAGTTGACTAAATTAAGAATATATGTTTCAGGACAAAACCCGTTAACTATTACTAACTATAAAGGTTTCGACCCCGAAATTGGTGGCGATGGAACTGGTTCAAGAGGGATTGATAAAGCAAATTATCCGGTGTCTTCGCAATATAAGGTAGGTTTACAATTAAATTTCTAACTCAAAATCAAATCTAAAAATGAAAAAAAATAAAGTATCAAAATATTTGATTTCTTTTACTTTTATTGTCACACTTCTTCTTGTGAGTGGCTGTAAGGACTTTCTAACGGAAATTAATCCAAATCAACAAACAACTGCCAGTTTTTGGAAAACGCTCGATGATGCTGATCAGGGATTAACGGCAGTTTACAGCCGATTTAAAGATGGAAATTTATACGGTGTCGATATTAATAACTGGTCTGATTTGACATTTCCGGGCTTTGGAAATAGAGTTTCTACCACAAATGAACTTTACCTGGCATCGTTCACTAATTCAACAAAAACAGTAACTTCATTCTGGTCGGCTTTGTATAATGGAGTTTTCAGAGCAAATCAAGTAATTTCCGGAATGAAAACTGTTACTTATACCAGCAGTTTGGCAGAGCAAAACAGAGCAAAGTATATTCTCGGTCAAGCCTATTTTTTCAGAGGCCTTTTCTACTTTTATCTCTACAATACCTTCAATAAAGGGAGTTTGCCTATTAAAACCGAGAAAAACATGTATGATTTGTTCTGCAAACTGAGTCCTGCTGTAGATGTTCGTGCTTTTTATTTGAATGATTTAGATTCTGCTTATGCAAAACTTCCTGACAATTGGCGAAGTTCAGTTCCAGATCAGGGTAGGGCAACGAAAGGTGCTGCAGCAGTTGTTTTAGGACAAAGTTATTTGTATGAAAAAGATTACACCAAAGCTGCAACTTATTTTTTGGATGTGATGAACAATACAAATTATGGGAATACAAACGGCTATCAGTTGGAGAATAATGTTGGCGACAACTTTAATGTTTCCGGTGAATTAAATAACGAGTCAATTTTAGAAATCTGCTATTCTAAAAAATATCTACAAGATCAGGTGGGAGGTTCAGACAATGGAGTTTCTACAGGTTTAGCCCGAAATTTAGCTGCTGCTCCGGTTGGTGGCTGGCGTTCAATTATTCCCGCTGCCTGGTTAGAAATGGCATTCAGAGAAGATGTTCTGGACTATACCGATCCACGAAATATGTATTCGAATGGAAGTTTTCATAGCTATTCGTTACGATTAGCAAAATCTATTGCTTGCACGCAGGATACCAGTTCTATAGTTTATGGCATAAAACAATACTTAGCCTACAATTATGCAGCAAAAGAAACTTCCTATTTTAAAAAATTTACCAATTGCGAAACCGCAGGTGTAACCGGTGAAGATAAACTTTTATCACAATCGAGTGTAAATTTCAGAGTAATTCGATTAGCCGATGTATATCTTATGTATGCTGAATGTATGATAAAAGGTGGAACCGATGATGCCGGTGTAAACGAAGCGCTGAAATATGTAAATCGGGTTCGTCATCGCTCAGCATTACAGTTGTTAGGAATTCCCGGAACCGATGAATTCCCTTTAGCACAGCATGATTACATAAGCTATACTGCTCAAACACTTATGGATTTCATCAAATGGAAAGAGCGTCCAATGGAGTTATGTTTAGAAGGTTATGCCATGCGACATATTGATTTACGGAGATGGGGAGGTGTTAAAGACCGCTTTAATCTGCTGTCCCAGCAACCCTATTTAACTCAGAATTTTTCCTATAAAAATCCGACCGGCACCAATACAGTTACAATTTGGAATGGAACCTTGGTTAGAGCATCTGCTCCGTTACCAACAGGCTATATTACGGAGTTTGTTCAAACAGCGCAAGCTATCACTCCTGCTTGGGATTATTTTCCAATACCATCAGGCGAAGAAACAGCTAATCCTGATCTTTATAAATAACCATTAAATTATCGAAAATGAAAAGATTAATTAAATTAATAACAATAACAGCATTTTCTTTCGTTTTGTATAGCTGTCAACAAGATTATGTAGCTCCCAACCAGTTTAGTGACATTATGTTCACTATTTCGAATGGGAATACAAATGGTTCTGCTACCGGTGTATTGGCCGTAAGCCAGAATTTTTACTTGACTTTTATGGACTTATCACAAGGTGCTATTAGTCACAATTGGTCTATCACAGGACAAGATGGTCTAAAATTTCTGAGTAACGGGTTTAGTGCTGTAACTACAGATTCTCTTAACAGACAAAACCATATTATTCCGGATAGTGTGTTGAATAGTAAAACCGTAAATGTATTCTTTAAAAAAGAAGGAATCTATACCGTCACGTGGAAGGATGTTTTTAAAGATTCCGTTGGATATATAAGTAACGGATCTGTACGAGATTCTATATCACACAATTGGCTTTTTAAGAAAATTTTTACCGTTCAGGTTTATGGACGTCTGATTCCATTGGTAACTATATATAAAAACACTTCGGAGCAGATATCCAATTCAGTTGACACTATTCGACTTTCAATTGGCGATAATTTAACCTTCACTGAAGCATCAAAGGGTTATCCAACATCCAGAACCTGGACTATTAATGGAGGTACTCCAAGTAGTGACGTAACATCAAACTTTACAACAAAATTCAATAAAGCAGGTATTTACACTAATTCGTCACTGACATTGAATAGAACTGTAAGTTCAAATCCATCACTTGCGGCTTCTTTGAAATATCCTTTGCCGGTTATTAAAGTTCAATAAAACAAGTACTTAACTGGTTTGAACTACTATTGACACAATAATAATATCAAGCAAAACAAAGTTTAATCTTTTTACCCCCAAAATCTGATTAAATTTTGTTTTGTAAAATACCATTTGTATGTGCAAAAATGGCTATAAAAATGACTAAACTATTTTTTTTTCTGTTACTCATAATTTTTTGTGGTTTCTATTCTAATAGTTATTCTCAGCAAACGTTAGTATGGTCGGATGAATTTGACTATACCGGATCACCTGACCCTCAAAAATGGGGATATGAGTTAGGATACATTCGAAATAATGAGCTCCAGTTTTATACAAATAGAGCCAGTAATGTAACCGTGAAAAATGGTTTTCTGGAAATTATTGCTCAAAAGGAATTATATAATAGTTATAATTATACCTCGGCGAGCATAAATACAAAAGGGAAGTTCAGTTGGACTTATGGGAAAATTGAAGCTCGCATGAAATTACCTTCAGGTCAGGGATATTGGCCGGCTTTTTGGACATTGGGTACAAATATTAGTCAGGTAGGTTGGCCGGCTTGTGGTGAAATCGATATTATGGAACATATCAATTCAGAGGCTTTCATACATGGAACTGCTCATTGGAGTGATTTAAGTAATCTACACAGCTCATCTCCATCTGCCATTTCCTCCAATATTGATGTAACTCAGTTTCATATTTATAGTATTGTATGGAATCCCAATACTATCATTTGGAATGTTGATAATATCCCATTTTGCGCATTAAATATTTTGAATGGTATCAATGGGACTTCGGAATTAAATGCACCTCAATACATTTTGCTTAATTTAGCTGTTGGTGGGAGTTGGCCGGGTGCACCCACTGCTTCAACTGTATTTCCTGATACAATGTTTGTTGATTATGTGCGTGTTTATCAGAATAATGTCCAAGCTGGAATTGAAGAGGCTCGTGAAAATAAGAGCCTGATTGTCAAGCTAAATGGAGAACACTGTTTGATAAAACTACCTCAAATTTTTTCGGAGTTTGAAGTGTCGATTTTAGACTTAAATGGACGTTATTTATCGAAAAAGAAAACATCTAATTCTGATGAATTTAATATTGATATGAAAAGTTATAATCAAGGAATGTATGTAGCCTTAGTATCTACTGAAGGCAAAACTTTATCCAAACTTTTTGTTAAGAATTAAGGTCTCAATTGAATATGTTTCAAGTGCTATTTAGTCAACTTATTATATGGTGAAATTCACCCACTTATTGATTCTCTACTAAATTATTCAAATGAAATACATGTTGAAAATGAAATTCACATTGTCAATTTTATTGTTATTTTCTAATCTTGTTTGCTTTGCAGGAGGCATGGAAGTTGACACTAATGTAGTGGTTACTCAATTTCCTCCATTGCTATATGCTAATATTCAGTATCAACCCTGGGCAAAAGGATATCTTGATGTAACTAAACCCCCATACAACTGTGCGGGAAATGGCCTAGTTGATGATACGGATAATCTTCAACTGGCTATCAACGATGCATATAACTGTAATTTAGTGGTTTTCTTACCAGCAGGTAAAACTTTTTTAGTTAGTAAACAATTACAATGTATTGCTTCCAAGTCGTCCCGCAAATTTGCTTTTCAGCTAATTGGCTCTACGAAAGGTATAAAGCCAATTATTAAACTCAAAGATGGCAGTATTGTTTCCGGTAATATTCTTATTACTTTCCAATTTGTTGATCCAACAACAGGGAATGATCCTTCCCGTAATTATGGAGCTACATTTCGTGGAATAGATATTAATATGGGAAGCAATCCTGCTGTTAGTGCTATTTCGATGGATGGAGCACAGTATTGTACTATTGAAGATGTAAAAATATACGGTACACAATTCAATGCCGGAGTATGGAGATTGCCTGGTTCAGGCGGCGGAGTAGTAAACTTGACAGTTAGTGGTGGAAATATCGGTGTATTACAAGATGCTTATCGACCAAATCCGACTATTTGTGGATTAACACTCGAAAATCAAATTCAATGTGGTTTGCTAATTACAAATTCCAGAGGTCCTGTTGTTATTAATGGCTTTAAAATTTCTAATCCAAATACAGCTTCAAATACTTATCGTGCGATAAGTGTTTCTAATTCAAGTTCAACAACGACAAATGGAATAGTCGACCATGGAAATGCCAACCTTTGTTTAACGGATGGTACTGTCGAGGTTTCAGGCACATCGGGTTTGGCATTTTATAATTATGCTCAGGATGTAACAATGAATAACGTATATGTAAAGTCAACCCAGATTATTCAGAGTGGTGCCGGTAGTACACCAATAGTAACAATACCGGGCAACACCAATCAATGGCAACAAATTACAAGTTTTGCATTTACTTCTCAATTAGATAAAAGTAGTGCGTTTGTGAATGCAATAAATATGAACGATAAAACTGCCAATTATCAACTATATGATCCGTTGATTACAGTAACACAGTTACCCGTTCCTGATTTTACTTTTACGCATAGCTGGGCCAATCAACCAAGTTGGGAAGATGCCTCAGTGGACATAACAGATCCGCTTTATGGAGCAACTCCCGAGAATGTGAACGCAAAGGATGATGATAGATCTGCTATTCAAAAAGCCATTGATGATGTTTCAAACCCAACAAGTGCAAACTTCGGAAAAGTGGTTTTTATTCCACGGGGACATTTTCATATTGGTAGTCCTTTAAATCTGAAAAGTGGAGTTAGAATGATTGGAGCTGGTAAATTTATTTCCGTAATTCAGGCAGAAAATCAATGGTTTAATTCTTTAGGTGCAGTTATTCAAAGTGAATCCAATGCCAGCGGGAGTTTATTGTTGAGCGATTTTGCTATTTTAGGTTTCAATAGAATGCCGTTATTACTGATAAAAACCGCTAATTCATTGATACATGACATAACAACCGAATTAACTGTCAGAGATGTAAAATACACAGAAATTAATCAACCTTTGATGCCGTATATTGGCTTTAGTGATAACGCCGGTGGTAAAGTGTATGGAATTTGTACCGGCCAATTGAATACATGGTGGGATGCGGATATTACAACTCATATTCCTGGATTTAATATGTTGTCTGTAAAGAATACCACCAAGCCACTGACTTTTTATCACCCAAGTATAGAACATGCTGTAAATTCGCCGGCTGTGTTGTTTGACAATGCCAAACATACCACCATCAATAGTTTTAAATACGAACTTCCCCACGAATTAGTGAATATAAATAACTCTGATTCTATAAGCATTATCGGGGGATCCGGCAATTTCCAACTCACCTCAGCAAACGACAGAGCCATTATTTTTATTAAAAATTCAACCAATATTCTTATTCAGAATTTAGATAGAAAAAGTCTCAGCACATGGAATGGTAATCCTATTTCGTCGGATATAACTCCATACTGGATACTTAACGGTAATGACAAAGTGAAAAGTGATAATAGTGTGTTGATGTACAAATTTGCAGGTTCACCCTCTTCTGTTTCAGAATATCCGGCTAATGACACAACATTGAAAGTCAGAACTAATTCTGTTTCCGGAGAAGTTATTTTAAGCGAAATTTATCCAAATGATAAAATTGCGGTTTATAATACAGTTGGTATGAATGTGTGGAACGACATTAATGATCTCGGAAATTCTGAAGTTGTCATCAAAACTGATCATTGGGTTGTAGGAGTATATATAGTTAGAGTCAATAACCAATCTGGTAAATTTTTAAAATGCATTTAATGCAAACTATCATGAAAAAATCAATTCAATCTGCTCTGCTGCTATCATTTATCCTTTTGATTAATAATGCCATGTATTCAGGTGGCATGGAGGTTCAAAGGAACGTAGATCCGATTAATTTTCCTAAACACTTAAAAGAAAATGCTAACTATCAACCGCTTAAGAAAGGGTATATTGATGTTACCAAACCTCCCTACAATGCAGTAGGTGATGGTGTGGCTGATGACACAAATGCTATTCAACAGGCGCTGAATGATGCTTATAGTTATAATTTGGTTACTTTCTTTCCAGCAAATAAAATATTTTCAGTCAATAAACAACTAAAATGCATTTCTGAAAATAAAGGATCACGGAAGTTTGCTTATCAATTGATTGGTTCAACAAAAGGAACAACTCCCGTTATCAAGCTCAAAGATGGTAGTTTGATTGATCAAAATATCTTTCTATTATTTGAGCTTGAAACCGATGGAAAACCTAATCCACCATCACTTTATGGTTCTACTTTTCGAGGCATAAATATTGACATGGGAAATAATCCTACCGTAAGTGCCATTTCGATGGCGGGTGCGCAATATTGTGTAATTGAAGATACCAAAATCTATGGAAAAGACTTCAACGCAGGAATTTGTAGTTTACCCGGATCGGGTGGTGGTGTGGTAAATGTAACGGTTATCGGTGGGAAAATTGGAATTATACAGAATCAGTACCGACCAAATCCAACCGTAATTGGTCTAACACTCGAAAATCAAACTGAATATGGATTGAAAATCACCGAATCAAGAGGTCCTGTTATTGTAACAGGCTTTAAAATTACAAGTCCAAAAAATCCATCGGATCTGTATCGGGCAATTTATCTGAAAAATACCAGATTTACTCAAGATAACGGAAGCACAGATCACGGTAATGCAAATTTATGCCTGACCGATGGAAGTATCGAAGTGCAAGGTGATGGTAAAGCCATTTACAATTACGCTCAGGATGTGACTATGACCAATGTGTTTGTGAAAGCATCTGAAGTAATTGAAAGTGGTGCTGTAAATCCACCGGCTAAAATTATTGTTGGAAATACAACGCAATGGCAATTGATTTCAAGTTATGCATTTAGTTCTCAGTTAGATAAAAGTTCAGCTTTTGCAAATGGGAAAGAATTAAACAATCAAACAGCTAACTATGAACTTTATGAACCATTGGTGGCACAAGAACCTTCCAAAGACTTAATAATAAAACATATATGGGGAAAGTTGCCTAATTGGGAAGACTCAAATATGTTGGATATTGTGAAAGATTTTGGTGCAACTCCTGAAAGCGTAAACGACAGCGATGATGATGGACGAGCAATTCAAAAAGCCATTAATCAGGCAACAACTCCCGGTAACCCGAATTTTGGAAAAACAGTTTTTATTCCTCGTGGTCATTTTCACATTAAAAACCCACTGGTATTAAAAAATGGATTGAAAATGATAGGCGCTGGCAAATTCATTTCGGTCATACAAGCAGCTAATGAATGGCGGAACACGCTGGGAGCTATAGTTGAAAGCGAAAATAGCGATACAGGAAGTTTATTTTTGAGTGATTTTGCTATTTTGGGATATATTAATATGAGCTATTTGCACATCAAAACGGCAAACACCTTGATGCGAGATGTGGTTACCGAGACGGTTAAATTACCGTACTTCAAAACATACGAGCCAATGAATCAGCCGGAATTTCCATATATTAACTTTACTGACAATGCTGGGGGGAATTTTTTCAATATATGTACAGATCATATTCCCGGAGGCAATAAGAATGAGCCAGAAATGCGGATTAAAAACTATAACTTAGTGGCAGTGCAAAACACTACTCAACCCATCACCTTTTATCAACTGAGTGTAGAGCATTTACCTAATTCGCCACAAACATTGATTGAAAATGCCCAACATGTTACAATTTATGGCTATAAATATGAGTTTAAAAGGGAGTTGTTAAATATTGTAAATTCAGAAGACGTTAAACTTATTGGAGGTTCAGGAAATTATCAACTTGATAATATCACTGACAGAGCCATAATTGTAATTGAAAATTCCAAAAATATTCTGATTCAAAATTTAGACCGCAAGAGTAGTGCAATAGTATTCTATAAACCGGTTGCAGATATTACCAAATACTGGATTTTGAATGGAAACGATAAAGTTTCTGGAGATTATGGGGTTTTATTGTACAAAAAGTAGGATTCAATAAATTAGAATCAAAGAATATCATGAGAATCACATTTAAGATATTGATACTGTTTATATTTCTTCAAATTGGCAATGCTGTTTGCTATGGAATGGGTATGGAGGTTGATTCGAACGTAGTTGCTACGAAATTCCCAGCAGCATTAATTGCGAATCTGATTTACCAACCGATTGCAAAAGGGTATATTGATGTAACCAAACCTCCTTATAATGCTTTAGGTAATGGAATTACAGATGACACAAATGCACTTCAGCAAGCCATTACTGACGGATATAACTGTAATTTAGTGATTTTCCTTCCATCTAATAAGATCTTTTTGGTAAGTCAACAGTTGCAATGCACTCAATACAAAGTTTCCAGAAAATTTGCCTTTCAGCTAATTGGTTCAACCAAAAGTACTAAACCGGTTATTAAGCTCAAAGATGGAAGTACTGTTTCTGGCAATATTCTTATTAACTTTCAATATATTGACCCAACTACTGGAATTGCTGACGCATCAAACCATTATGGATCTACTTTTAGGGGAATAGATATTAATATGGGAAATAACCCGGCAGTAAGTGCAATTTCAATGGATGGAGCTCAACATTGTGTGATTGAAGATGTGAAAATTTATGGAACTCAGTTTAATGCCGGTGTTTGGAGATTACCGGGATCAGGTGGAAGTGTCGTAAATTTGACAGTTACGGGTGGAAATATTGGAATTTTGCAGGATGCATTTCGCCCAAATCCGACAATTACCGGTTTGACACTCACAAATCAAAATCAATATGGAATTAGTATTTCCTCGGCAAGAGGACCTGTTATTGTAACCGGTTTCAAAATTACAAGTCCTGCAGCTCCATCGTCAAATTATAACGCCATTTATCTGAGTAATAGTTCTTCAAATCCGACAAATGGAGTTCCTAACCATGGTGTTGCTAACCTTTGTTTAACCGATGGAACAATTGAGGTTATGGGTACAACAGGTTTAGGTATAAATAATTACGCTCAGGATGTTACAATGAATAACGTATATGTAAAATCAACACTTATTATAAAAAGTGGCAGTGTGAGTACTCCTATTTTGACTATTCCAGGTAATGCTAATCAGTGGAAGCAAATTAAAAGTTATGCATTTACTTCAAAGTTGGACTCAAGCAGTGTGTATGTGAACAAGCTAAATTTGAATAACCAAACCGCCAATTATCAATTATATGATCCATTGGTAACGGTAACACAACTTCCAAATACTGACTTTACAAATAAGCACAGTTGGACAAATACATTGGGTTGGGAAGATTCAAATATAGTGGATATTGTAACCGATTATGGAGCAACCCCCGAAAATGTGAATGACACAGATAATGATGGAACTGCCATTCAAAATGCTATAAATGCTGTGACCACCGTTGGAAATGCAAATTATGGAAAAACTGTTTTTATTCCTAGAGGTCATTTTCATATCAGCGGACCGTTAACATTGAAAAGTGGCTTGAAAATGATTGGTGCCGGTAAATTTATTTCAGTAATTCAGGTAAAGGCACAGTGGAATAACTCATTAGGTGCCATGTTACAAAGCGTGGATGATGCCACAGGAAGTTTGCTTTTGAGTGATTTTGCAGTTGTTGGATATGAACACATGCGTTTCATGGATATCAAGACTGCAAATACACTCGTGCGAAATGTAGTGACTGAACTGGTCGCAATCGGTGGAACTAAAATCACAGCCCTAAATCCTCCATCAGCATCTTATATTTCGTTTAGTGGTAGCGCCAGCGGGAAAGTTTACAATATATGTACTGACCACATGATAACTTGGTGGGAAAAAGAAACAGCCATTGGAGTTCGTTATAGTGGTTATCACATGTTAGCTGTACAGAATACAACTAAAGCACTAGATTTCTATCAGTTGAGTATTGAACATCTTAAAAACTCTCCTCAAACACTTTTTAGCAATACAAAAAAAGTTACAGTTTTTGGTTTTAAATATGAGGCGGCGCATGAGTTGTTGAATATCATTAATTCGGATAGTATCCAACTTATAGGCGGTTCAGGTAATTATCAACTCAATAGAACTGACGATAGAGCCATTATTGTTATTCAAAACTCTAAAAATATTTTAATTCAAAATCAAAATCGTCAAAGTCTTGCTGGTACAGATATTACTAAATTCTGGATTAAGAGCGAGTCTGATTCTATTTCAGGAGATTTTAGTGTCTTGTTATATAAAGACACCCTTACATTATTAACTAAATTTGAAGAGCATTTGAGTAATTCAACATTAAAAATTTTGATGAATGTGGCAACGAATGAATTCTTCTTAAGCGGAGTTTCAAAGAATGATAAGATAACTATATATAACTCAATTGGACAAAATGTATGGAATGTTTCAAATTCTTCGGATGAATCTGTTATTAAATTGAAAACAAATAATTTATGTTCCGGAGTTTATGTAGTGAAAATCAATAATGATACTGTCAAATTTATTAAAGGAAATTAGAATTATGTGGTTTACATAATACCATTTATTTTGGTGCTTTGAAACAACATAAATAATAATTGTATCTTTGGGCTAACTGTTTTAATATTTTATTCGCATGAATAAACGCACTATTCTACTCCTTCTAAAATTACTTTTCTTACAAGTTATATTGTTTGCTCAAACAAACGAGAAGCAGTTTTATAGGTTGATACCAGAAAATCAACAGACTCGTAGGTGTTTTAGCATTACTAAAACACCTGATGGTTTTATATGGTATGTAACCGAAGACGGAGTTAGTCGATACGATGGGAAATATGTAAAAAACTATCCTCTGAAAATTGGTTGGAAAGGAATTCTCCAAGTTAATAGTAAAGGGGAGCTCTTTCTTTGTAATATTAATGGTATAGTTTATAAATATAACGATTCAAAGGATCAATTCGATGAATTTATTAGGATTGCCAAATTAAAATCATCAACTACAGTCAATAACAGTAAAGAACAATTTAAAAACAATATCCCTACTGCTTTCAAAATAGGAATATCAGCCAATATTAGTTCTATGACCATTGATAATTTAGATAGGATATGGATTGGAACCAGTCAAGGTCCGGTGTGTTATAAACCTGATGAACATAAATGGATTTATGTACAATCTAAAGAACTCAGTAATGCGTTTTTGTTGATTCAAAATAATCGTCTGTATATTTTCACTCCACAAAGTATTAATTATATTAATCTTACTTCGGACAATCAGCATAAAATTACTGTTCATAGAATTAAAAACAGTGCCATAAACAGCGAAATAACCTCAGTAACCTACGAACCAATTACTGGCAATTTTTATTTAGGATCAGCTAATAAGGGTTTATTTTGCATGAAAAAAAATGAAGAGATAAGTCAATTAATAACATTATCCAATTCAGTCATACGTTCTGTGAAAATGTATGATCAAAACACACTTTTAGTGGGATTTGATGGATTAGGAATCTATGAATATGATATTTATGCTGAAAAAGTTTTAAATCATTACATTATTGATGAAAATAAAGTTGGATCAATTGGCTCTAATGCAGTTTATGATATATTAGTCGATACCGATAAACGTATTTGGGTAGCCAATTACACAACGGGTGTAGAAGTTTACGACCCCAATATGATCCGGTTTTCACTTTACAATCATATATTAAAGGATAATAACTCTTTGGCTCACAACAATGTACTTGCAATAGTAGAAGATAAATTAAAAAACTTGTGGTTTGGCACTTTCAACGGTTTAAGTGTAAAAAAGAAATCAACCGGGTCGTGGTCTCATTTTTTAATCAACAACCAATCAACTCAAACCAATAGTTATATAAACTCTTTATGCACTGACAATAACGGAAATGTTTGGGCTGGAGGTGTATTTGGTTTGCAATGCTTTAATCCATTAAATTTTACATCAAAACCAATTGTTTTTACGAATGAATTTGCTAAAACAGAAAACAAAGATATTCTTTCCTTATTTTCTGATAATCAAACTATTTGGGCAGTGGGACTGCATACAGATTTAATTAATTATAACATTTCAAATAACAAACTTCAGAATTATCCGTCGAACCTAAATCGAAGCATCGAATACGAAGATAATAATCACTTACTATTATTGGGAGATGAAAGAATAACTTCATTTAACAAGTTAAGTGGTTATGTCAATTTGACAATTGACTCGATTATAAAAAAAACTACTAATACTCAATCTCCTGAGTATTTAAGTTTGCGACAGAAAAACGATAATATCTGGATTGCCAGCAAATCCTTAGGAGTAATACAATATTCAAAATCAACCAATTCGGTAATTGTTTATAATAAGGATACCGGCTTACCCAGCAACCGTGTACTTTCGCTCGAAATAGATAATAACGATTGTGTCTGGATAGCGACTGACGAAGGACTTTGTTTCTTGAATCCGGTTACAAAAATTGTGATTCCATTCAAAATATTTTCGACATCAGAGAAAGGTTTATTTAATATAAATGCATCCAAAAAACTTAACGATGGAACTATTATTTTCGGGTCTAAGGAAGGTGCAATAAGCTTTAATCCTCAAAAAATGTTTATTTCGCCAACAAGAGGGCAATTGGCTTTGACAGATTTTATATTTTTGAATAAAAACATTGATTCAAGGAAATTTGAAGAGATTTCAGAAACGCCCTTAAATAAATGCAATAAAATTGTGTTGAAATCGTATGAGAATAGTTTCACTCTCAAATTTGAAGAATTAATCTACGGACATACCGTACTTCCTCGCTATTCGTATCGGCTCAAAGGTTATGATACTAATTTTTCGCTTGTTTCATCAGATGGAAGTGCTTCTTTTTACGGAGTTCCACCCGGAAAATACACATTGGATATTCATTCCTATTTTGTAGATACAGAGGGTAAATATATTCAAAGAACCGTTGATATAATCATCCTACAACCGTGGTATAATACATTTTTGGCTTGGATTTTATGGATTCTAATTATTGCAGGCATAGTAATAGTTATTTACAGATACTCCAAGCATCGGCTGGATATTCGATATTCCAATGAAAAAATAAGTTTTTTTACCAATGTTTCGCACGACATGAGAACTCCTATCACCTTGATAAAAGCTCCATTAGGCGATTTATTATTGGATGAATCTTTATCACCTTCTTCACACTATTTGGTTCAGATGATAAATAATAACACTAACCGATTATTCGACATGATTAATAGGGTGTTGGATTTTGAGAAAGCCGACGAACGTGAGATGAAGTTGACATTAAATGAATTTGAGTTGAATAAATATATCACTGAAGTGGTAGAGAATTTCACCTCTTACGCCGAAATAAACACATTAAAAATAAATGCCATAACCCGTGCAGGGTCATTGTTGGTTTATTTCGACAAGGAAAAAATGGATATGATTTTAGAAAACTTAATTTCAAACTCAATTAAGTACTCTAATTCCGGTGGGATTGTGAAAGTAATTGCTGATAATGATGACAATAAATGGTGGATTGAGATTAGCGATAATGGTATTGGAATTCCAATGAAAGAGCAGAAAAAGATTTTCAATCGATTCTATAGGGCTGAGAATGCAATTAATTCCAAGAAGATTGGTAGCGGAATGGGCTTGCTTTTGGTAAATAATCTTACTCAATTTATGGGTGGTAATATTACTTTCGAAAGCGAGGAGGGTGTAAATACTACATTTAGAGTGAGTTTCCCATTCACAGAAGTAATGCGAAAAGCAAATGAGAATCTGTTAATAGGTAATGTCAAATTGGTTCAAAATAACGATAAAGTGCCAAAGGAAACTGTTATTCCAACACTTCTTTTTGTAGATGATAATGACGAAATTAGGAACTATATTTCGACACGTTTATCTGCTGATTTCCATATTTTGCAAGCTGAATCAGCTGGACAAGCCTGGTCGATTTTGCAACATGAAAATGTGGATATTATTATAACGGATATTATGATGCCTGAAGTAAGTGGCATCGAACTTTGTGAAAAAATAAAATCAAACACAACCTTTGCACACATTCCTGTAGTGCTTTTGTCGGCGCTTTCGGATAAAGAAGATATACTCAAAGGCTTACAAATTGGAGCTGATGATTATATTACCAAGCCTTTCGATTCTGTTGTGTTAAAACAGCGTATCGAGAATATTCTGGATAATCGCAAACGGTTGACTCAATATCTGTTGATGCATAAGGAAGATTCTTTACAAATCCACAAACAGCCATTTATAAGCGAGATGGATAAACTCTTTGTTGAAAAGTTAGAACGAACGTTCAATCTTAATATGGCCAATTCCGAATATACCATCGATTCACTTTCACGAGACATGGGCATGAGCCGTTCTGTTTTCTTTAATCGACTTAAAAACCTCACCAACTTATCGCCCAACGATTATCTGCGCATACAACGACTCGAACACGCCTCTGAATTAATATTAACGAACAAACACAGTGTTGATGAAATTTCACTTATGGTTGGATATAATGATGTTAGGCATTTCAAGGCATTATTCAAGAAAAAATTTGGTTGTCAGCCAGCTGATTTTGAGAAAATAAATCTAAAAAAATGAAATTGAGATTACTAATTATTTACGTGAATTTATGTCTATTGATAAATAATATCAATGCACAAGATATTTTATTAACAGGCGGTCCATTAGGTGTCGAGCAAGTGGCGCGAAGAGCTCCAGCAATTTATGAATCAAAGAAGGCAGCCAAAGAGGATGAAATTAAATGGATCCAAATTGATTTAGGCAAATCACAGAATATCAGTACAGTTAAACTTTTTCCGGCTATTGGTGAATCATGGGGTTTGCTTTGGAGAATCGGTTTTCCAATCAGGTTTAAAATTGAAGCGTCTAATAATGCTGCATTTTCAACATCTACCATTATTTCAGATTATTCCTTAACAGATTTTAAAACCACGATTCCTCGAAAAATAGAGAGTTTTAGTCCTGAGAAAACTGTAAATGCCCGATATGTGAGATTGACTGCCAATAAATTGGCTCTCAATGAAAAAGATTATATTCTTTCTTTTTACAAAATTGAAATTCTCTCCAATGGGCAAAATGTGGCATTGAACCGACCGCTAACCGATTCAGATCAAGGATTTTTAGGGGTTCATCCACTTACCTGCGCACCCAGGCCTATGGGAGATGGAATTGTTACTGATAATCCACAAAATGTAACGCAACCAGAACAATGGAAACCTGTAAAAAACAAAGTTGAAGTTCCTGTTAATGGTGTAACATTAAATAATGGTGTTTTTAAAAATGCATATAATGTAAATATTGGCTATTTACTTACCTCATTTTCGGTAGATGACATGCTCAAAGAGTTTCGAAATCGAACTGGAATACCCAACCCAACAGGACTAAGAAAAATAAGTAATGAATGGGTGAATATATTGCCTGGTTCTGCTGCGGGAAGGTTTCTTATGGGATCGGGCAATAGCTTACGCTGGATCGAGAATACAGAACTTCGTCAACGACAGAATCTTCTTGTAGAGGAAATAAGAAAATTACAAATGCCAAATGGATACCTTATGGGGTATCCTGAAAAAGATATTCTTGATTTTGAAAATGGTGCTTATTGTCGTGCCTGGTTAACTCACGGACTTATTGAAGCAGATTTATCTGGAAATAAATACGCATTACCTATGCTTCGAAGTTTTTACGACTGGTTCAACGAGTCACCTTATTTGCCAGAACTTAACAGACGTGGCGGTCAGGGTCGTCAGGGAATAATTGCAAACACACGGATGTATTTTACACCAGTAGGCAAACCTTCTGATTTACAAGTGGTACAACGTTATTATCAGGAAAATTTCTGGTTAGATCAACTCTCCAAAAATGATAGCCGTGCCATTTGGGAATATCCTTACGATAAACCTCATTCATACATGATTACAACATTGGAGGCTTACTTTGACTTATATAAAGCAACTGGTAACTTGCTATACAAAAAGGCTGTTGAGGGTGGATGGAAAATCTATCACGAAGATTTTTCACATAAAGGTGGAAGTTTGGCTATTTGTGAAAATGATGTTTTTCCACCAAAATCATACTATTTAACAAGCAGTCATACTGGAGAACTTTGTGGTAGTGTTTTTTGGATTTTTTATAATCAAAGATTTCATTTATTATATCCTGAATCAGAAAAATATGTGGCTGAAATTGAAAAATCTATTTACAATGTAGCATTAGCAAATCAGGCAGAAAGTGGAATTCGTTATCATGCATTTTTAGCTGGCAAAAAAGACAGAGCAAAAGACTTTAATACTTGCTGTGAGGGCCAGGGTACGCGACTTTATGGTGCATTGCCGGAGTTTATTTATACAAAAGCAAATGATGGTATTTACGTAAATTTATTTGCAGCTTCCTCAATTAAATGGATTCAGAATAACGACTCTATCGAACTTCAGCAGCTAACAGAATTTCCGTACAAATCAACTGTTATTTTGAAATTGAAAGTTATAAAACCAACCAAAAGTAATATCAGGCTACGGATTCCTTCGTGGGCAAAGACTAATGTTATAATTGCATTAAACGGTAATAAAATAAAATCGGGCAAACCCGGGAGTTACTTGAGTATCGACAGAATTTGGAAATCAGGCGATGAAATCAGTTTCAATTTAGATATGACTTTTAAATTGAGTCGGTATGAAGGTAAAGATAAAAACTTTCAGGGTAAACCTGCCTATTCGTTGGAATATGGTCCAATTTTAATGGCTTTTGTTGGTAAACTTGATAAGAAATCACAAATGTCACTTGCAATGAATCCCAATAATTTACTCGAAAAGTTAAGTCCTGTTGAAAATAAGTCATTGCTCTATTCCATCGAAGGTGATACCTCAACACAAGTTATGCCTTATTGGCTGGTTGATAAAGAGAGTTTTACCTGTTTCCCTTTTTTAAGTGGTAAATAAACTGAAATAAAATTAAAGTCAAAATAAACATATACAAAATGAAAAAACGTAATTCTTTTCTTATCATTCTTTTTTTCAATATCTTAGTAAGTTATTCGGCGAACAAAGTTGAATCAAAACCACTTTATTTAGATGCAACGCTATCGGTCGAAATCAGGGTTGCCGATTTGATGTCAAAAATGACATTGGAAGAAAAAGTGGCACAAATGTGTCAATACCTTGCACCAAAACACATTAATGAAACAGTTAAAAAATTTAAAGGTCGAATTCCAACAAATAATGATACCAATGGATCATATCCAACTGTCACGGTTGATAGTATCTTTCATTTGGTGCAAAATGGAATGATTGGTTCTTTTCTTCACGTTTTAACACCAGAAGAAAGTAACCAATTGCAATTATTAGCACAAAAAAGCAGGTTGAAAATCCCATTGTTATTAGGAATTGATGCCATTCACGGAGCAGGATATTCCATAGGAACAACCATTTACCCAACCGCTATAACGCAAGCTTCAAGTTTTGAACCTGAATTGGTGCAAAAAGCATCGGAACAGGCAGCTGTGGAAATTCGCGCTATGGGTTCCGCATGGACATTCACACCCAATGTTGATGTTTGTCGTGACCCTCGTTGGGGACGAATTGGAGAAACATTTGGCGAAGATCCTTATTTGGTGTCGCGTATGGGAATTGCAACCGTAAAAGGATTGCAGGGTGATAACTTGAATTCGAAGAATGTGGCTGCCTGTGCTAAACATTTAGTAGGCGGCGGAAATCCAATTAATGGTTTAAATGCTTCACCAACTGAAGTTTCACCGTATACACTTAATGATATTTTTCTATATTCTTTTAGAAAAGTTATTCAGGAAACCAATTTAGCTACAATTATGGTAGCTCACAATGAACTGAACGGAATTCCTTGTCATGCCGATAAAAACCTGATGACCGATATCGTCCGAAACAAATATAATTTCAAAGGGTTTTATGTCAGCGACTGGGATGATATTGCCCGTATGTACACTTTACATCATTATACACCATCGTTGATAGAAGCTTATTATCAGACTGTTGATGGCGGTATGGATATGCATATGCATGGACCTGGCTTTCTCGAAGGTGTGTTGAAATTGGTAAACGAAAAACGATTGCCAGTTGAAAGGATTAATGAATCTTGTGCCAAAATTCTTGAGCTTAAATTTCGTTTAGGGCTCTTCGAAAACCCATTGACCGATTTAGAGATTACTAAGAAAGTTGTTTTCAGCAAGGAACATCAGGAAATGAGTTTAAAATTGGCAGAACAATCCATTGTTTTGCTAAAAAACAACGGGTTATTACCACTAGATATAAACAAATATAAGCATATTTTAGTAACTGGTCCAAATGCCGATAGCCAATCAATACTGGGCGATTGGGCAGTGAAGCAAGCTGACGAAAATGTGACGACAGTACTAACAGGAATTCGTCAGGTATTCGGAGCTGAAAATGTGACGTTTCAGAATGTAACTACCAATGTGCGTTTTCATGATCCAAAATTAGTAGATGAAGCGGCAGAACTTGCAAAAAAATCTGACTTGGCTATTGTTGTGGTTGGCGAAAACACGATGCGATACGATACTAAAAAACTCATTTCGTCGGGTGAAAATTACGACAGGATGAACATTGATTTGCTGGGCGATCAGGATGAATTGGTAAAACGTATTCAGGCTACAGGTGTTCCTACTATTGTAATTCTGATTGGTGGTCGCCCTTTGGCTGTGAATTGGATTGCCGAAAATGTATCCGCACTTGTTCAGGCATGGGAACCTGGTTCGTTGGGTGGTATTGCTATTGCCAATGTGCTTACCGGCAAGGTAAATCCATCGGGGAAGTTGCCGGTTACAATTCCACGCAGTTCGGGTCAGATTCAGATGATTTACAATAATAAACCAACAACGTTTAATCAAAGCTATGTTGATGGACAAACCACTCCACTTTATCCTTTTGGTTTTGGATTAAGTTATACAAAATTCAATATCAGTAATTTAGCAATTTCAAAAACAGAAATGAGTATTAGCGACTCGTTAGTTGTTACTGCCGATATTACCAATGTGGGAAATCGTGAAGGTGCTGAAGTTGTGCAACTTTACATTCATGATTTATACAGTATGCCTACCCGTCCGGTGAAAGAATTGAAGGATTTTTCCAAAGTAAATCTTCTGCCGGGAGAAAAGAGAACCGTTCAATTTAAAGTTACACCTGATAAATTATCTTTTACCAATAAAGATATGGCATGGGGCGTTGAAAAAGGTGATTTTGAAATTTTTGTAGGCAATTCTTCTGCAGATAAGGACCTGAAAAAGCTAAAATTTACTGTAAAATAAAGCTAAACTGTATGAATTTTAAAGTTGTTTCTGTTCACCTTTTAGTTTGTATACAGTTATTCGTCATTGGAGTTACTTCAATGTCAGCACAAAGTATAACTAAAACGGAATCGTTAGTAGTTAATTTTCCGAAACCAGACCCATTGCATTTCAAATCGAATGAAATTACATTAATTGATTCATTCATAAACTCTTATATTCCGCCTAAAAACTTTCAGGGAGATATGATTCGATTTGCAAAAGATGACAGTACAAATTCCAGAACAAAATTTGATGTAGTATTTACAGGAAGTTCATCATTTACCCAATGGAAATCATTAGTGGCAGATATGGCTCCGGTTCCTGTACTTAATAGGGGTTTTGGTGGATCCAGAATTTTGGATTTGGTATGTTTTTCAAAAAACTATCTCTATAAGTTACAGCCAAAATTAATTTTTGTATATGTTGAAAATGATATAACTCTCCCTTCTTCGTATCAAATTATATTGCTTTTTCGTTATTTGGAGCAGGTTTATCATTCTAATATTCCAAAAACCAAAATCATTTTCTGCGGACTTAAGAAAAGCATTTCACGTAAAACTCATTGGACTAAAGTAGATGAAGTAAATAACTACCTAAAATCTTCTTTGTCACAAATAAAATATTGTGACTACCTTGAAATGAATACTGCTTTATTGAATAAAAGTGGGTTGCCATCAGGTGAGTTTTTCCTTTCTGATTCATTACATCTGAATGCAAAAGGCTATTTAAAATGGGTAGAGATCCTAAAACCCCGACTAAAAAAAGAATACGATCTTATTAAAAGAAAAAACGAATAATTAATTGCAATCAATTCTTGTTAATTATGGTTTCAAGATACATCAAATTAAGTAACTGGTTAGTATCTGAATCACAATTTACAATCCAAAGATTGATTCATAAAAAGAACTTGCTGAATTGGCTTCGTATTTTAAAGTAAGTCAGTTTGTCGCATTTTTCAATCAGTTTTTCTCAAATAAAGAAATAATAATATCGTTTCTTTGTTTGAGAAATTAATTAACGATAAATATGTTTTAAATGAATTTTAAATCAACCATTTTTTTGCTAATGATTGGTCTGTTTTGTTATAACTTAAGTAATGCTCAGCAGAAAATTGAAAAAAACTGGAAATTGACTTTTTCCGACGAATTTAATGGATCAGGTGCTCCTGACCCATCAAAATGGAACACACCTGAATACAACCGGAGAAATAACAAAAATGGTCCGGATGGTTGGTGGAGCAAAGAAGATTCATACCTTGAAAATGGGAATTTAGTAATACGGGTTAGAGCTATTCCAAATACAAATAATGATAATGATTCTATTGATTATTCGTGTGGTGCATTAGAATCGAAAGGAAAATTTGAACAGAAATACGGAAAGTTTGAAATTCGTTGTCAGTTACCAAAAAAACAAGGTTGGTGGGTCGCTTTTTGGATGATGCAAGGCAAAGTATCTCAGGTTGGAAACGAAGGTGTTGATGGATCTGAAGTGGATATATTTGAAGGCTTTGGTTGGGGAGACAAGATTAATCAGGCTATTCATTGGGATGGATATGGAAAAGAGCATAAAAAAGTAACTCATGCTCTTTATAATTCAAAATTATCAGAAGGTTTTCATACATACACCTTGGAATGGTATCCAGAAGTTTATAAATTTTTCATTGACGGAGTTGAAACGTGGAGTACCACTGGAGGTGGTGTTTGTAATCAATCGGGTCATTTGCTCATTACCGGTGAAATTTCAACCGATTCATGGTTAGCTGGTTCCGACTGGGCAAACCAACCATTACCGGGTTTATATCCTGATTATTTTTTAGTGGATTGGGTAAGAGTTTACAGTCTAAAGTAGTTCATAATTAAATTTTTTGGTATAGGCGTTTAGAGCGCACTACTTAATTAATTGAATGTAAGCGAATAGGGTTATTTAAAACCATTCTTTTTATGAGCATATCGAATATTGTCTCCATGTTTGAACGTCTATTATACCTAAAGTGGTATTCGTCAAGGTATCCTTGAAGGCGTTCTTTTGTGCAATGATGATGAATTCCTCTGAGCCAACCTTTCAGATTCATAATATGGATATGTAAATCCTTGAAGTTTTTTCCGTCGTCAGATTTTACCTGTTCGAGATTTGGAAAATCTTTTTTCAAGGGTAGATAACCTCTCCATTCGTCAGTAATGATTTTTGCATCTTTACTGATATATGATTCAAAGAAAGGTCGAAATGAAGCAGAAGATGCGTCCTCAATACACTGAGCATAAGCTCGTCCAACTCCACTCTCAACTATTTCGAGAGCGACAATGACAAGCTTCTTTTCTCCTTTGTAACGACCTCGTTTTCCTTCTTCTTCACCGCCAATATAGAATTCGTCAACATGAACCAATCCATTGATTAGATGCTGTTTACTGCTTTGCATTGCTTGCTGTATTTTCCATTTGAACTCCCAGCAAGTTTTTTGTCGCAGTTCATATTCTTGAGATAACTCTAAAGAAGACATTCCTTTCTTTTTGGTACTTATCTTAAATGCAATATGAAAAGCTAGGTGCAATGGAAACTTACATTTATCAAACATAGTTCCTGAAGTGGGACTTTCATCATATTTACATCTTGTACATCTTCTTGAAAAAGGTCTTATACCTTTACAAAAATTTGTATGACCACATCTTTTACAATGATACGCATTATCATTCCATTTGATTGCTGATATGTATTCATAGCAGACTTCATCTGAGCTAAAAGTATTGTAAAACCTGATTGAGTTCACACCTAAAAATCGTTTTCGTTCATTCATGCTACAAAGGTAGCAAATTATAAAAATCAGTGCGGTCTAAACGCCTATACCAATAAATTTTATACTCCAATCAAACAAAAATATGCAAAAAAAGTACTTAATATTTTTATGTTGCTTATTTAGAATTGTAAGTAATTCTCAAAATTTAGTTGATCCGTTAACTCCATCAAATGCTTTGCCATTGGGTCTCTCAGCCTCTATTGGTTGGACATTGAACTTCAGCGATGAGTTTAATGGAACAACCCTGAATACCACCAAATGGAATGTGGATAATATCAGTTATTCTCGAATAGCAATGCCAAGTATTAATGTTATGTATTGGTATTGGAAAACCCAAAACACAACTGTTAGCAATGGTAATTTGGTAATGACAGCTGTAAAACAAGGAGATTCTACCATGTATTGCGGGTCAATTAACAGCGATAAAAAATACACGAATCAATATGGCTTTTACGAGGCTAGTTTTAAAATTGGTGATCCGAATAAAGGTGTAAATTCGGCCTTTTGGTTAATGGGAAGTAATGTTGCCAATGTGGATGGCACGGGCAATGATGGTGCTGAAATAGATATATTTGAAGCAACGTGGACTACAAATAAAGCTCAGTCCAGTATTCACATTGACGGATATGGAGCTTATCACCAAGCTAACCCAATTCAATATACAACTCCCAATCTTTTTACAGGTTATCATACCTGGGGTTTGTGGTGGACAGCCACTTTTATGAGAATTTATTACGATGGTTCGCTTGTGGCACAATATTACGATACGAAGTGGATTCCATGGGTTCCTGAACGAATTATTCTATCACTTACACCTGGTTGGGGGCTTAGCGGCAAATCGTATTTTACAAATCAACCATTGGGGTTGCTCACACAGGCTTATGTAGATTATATTCGGGTTTGGAAACAAAATCCTACTGCCATAACACCAGTTGGCGATGATAATCAAAAAGATATACAAGTTCAAGTTATAGGCAATGAAATTCAAATAAATGCTTCATCTATTATTGCTTTGATAAATGTTTACGACATTACAGGGAAAGTAGTGGATCAATTCTCTCCAAAAGCTAATTTCTACCGGACATATTTAAAAAAAGGGATTTACGTGGCGGAAGCAAAATTTGCTGAAGGAGGAGAATTTTGTAGAAAGAAGTTTGTAGTATACTGATATAATTCAAAAAAAAATTCAACTAATGAAAAAATCAATAGTAAACTCCGCCTTATTATTCTCTGCGGCATTAGCACAAAATGTGATAGCACAGGAAAAACCGAATATTTTATGGTTAGTATGCGAAGATATTAGCCCGTTGCTGTCATTCTATGGCGATTCAACTGCTCATACACCGAATCTCGATAAATTGGCGAAAGAAAGTATGATCTTCGACAATTGTTATACTACTGTTGGAGTAAGCGCGCCAAGTCGTTCGTGTATAATTACCGGCATGTATCCCACTTCGATTGGAACAATGCATATGCGGACATCACATGATATTAACAGTTTGGGGAAACGCCAATATGATACAACAAGTATTTGTAATGATTTAGCAGGAAATCCGATAAGAGAATATTCGGCAGTAATACCAGATTATATTAAATGTTTCACAGAATATCTTCGAAATAAAGGATATTATTGTGTCAACCGTGACAAAACAGATTACCAGTTTGCAGCACCGGTTACTGCATGGAATCAAAATGACTTAAAAGCAAGCTGGGAAAATTGTCCGGCCGGAAAACCTTTTTTTGCAGTATATGAATTTGATATTACTCATGAGTCAAAAGTCTGGTTAAATAAAAAACTTCCTCAGACAGTTTCTTCACAAAAAGTTCCTTTGCCTCCCTATTTCCCCGAAGATTCGATTGTTAGACAAGATGTTGCCCGTGTTTATTCTAACATAGAATTACTTGATAAACAAATTGGTGTAGCTATTCAGAAATTGAAAGATGCAGGCTTATACGATAAAACCATTATCATGTTTTGCAGTGACAATGGAGGACCACTTCCAAGAGGTAAGCGAGAAGTATATGATTCAGGATTAAAACTACCCTTTATAATGCGTTTCCCAAAAGGAGTGAATGCAGGTAGGGTTAACAGAATGATTTCCTTTGTTGATTTGGCGCCAACCACTTTATCTTTAGCCGGAATTAAACCTCCAAAATACATGCAAGGTGAAGCATTCCTTGGAAAATACAAATCTAAACCCCGGAAATATATCTTTGGCTCTAGTGATCGTTTTGATAATGTGATTGACCGTATTAGAATTGTTCGGGATAATCGGTATTTATTTGTAAAAAATTACTATCCACAATTTCCAAAATATATGGATAATTTTTATCGAAATAACATGGATATGATGAAACAAATGTTATTATTACGTGACGAAGAAAAATTGACTCCACCTGTTGCACTTTGGTTTAGAAAGTCTAAAACTAAAGAAGAATTTTATGACTGTCAAACCGATCCACACAATATGAATAATTTAATTGAAAACCCCAGGTTCGCTGATAAAATAATAGAAATGCGAATTGTATTGGATAATTGGGAAAATGAAGTGGGCGACATGGGTTCAATTCCTGAAGGAGATATGATAGCTAAAATGTGGCCAAATAATACACAACCAACAACAGAGACTCCAATAATTTCTATTTCAAAAAATATTTTAAAATTATCCGATTCAACTCACGGAGCATCAGTCGCTTATATCCTTTCTGATAAAAAAATAAAACCAACTATTTACAGTGAGTGGCAATTGTATCATCGTCCGGTTAGTTTAGGAGATGCCAAATATGTGTATGTCATTGCCAATCGAATAGGATTCAGAGACAGTGAAATTATTGAAAGAGAATTATAAATTAAAAAGCCTATTATTAATGACAAATAATATATTGTTTAGTTTTAACAAGAAACAAAATAAAACAATTGTTAAAATATTTGTGTCCATAATTTTTGTTTGTTTTTTTCAGACAAGTTTTGCCCAAGCACCTTGGTCCGTTACCAGCACTTCTAATTTTGCCTCCCTTCCGGTACAATCAGATGGAGCGCAATTAGTGAATACTATTTATCACAGTAAGTTGCTCCATCAAGACATTGGTTTTGTTATCTATTTGCCTGCTTCATATTTTACTTCGCCTGAGAATAAATTTCCGCTCATTCTCAATCTTCATGGTGCAAATACACGATATTTTGATTATGCCGGTTGGTCAATTGGTGAATTCACTTCTTCTATGAAAACCGGAATGCTTCCTCAAACCATTGTGGTTTATCCTAACGGTTTTTCAATAAAACCCGATGGCAAAAACGAAGGTGGAGCTTATTGGATGGATTATTATGATCCTACCGGCGGTACAACTCCCGGTAAATGTGAAACGACCATAATTACTGAACTAATACCCTACTTAGAAAACACTTACCGCATCGGGACTAAAAAAGAAAATAAAGCAATCGTTGGATTTTCGATGGGTGGTTATGGAGCGGTTCGCTTTGCCATGCTTTCACAAAAATTTGGTTCATGCACGTCCATTGACGGAGCTCTAAGAGATATACCTAATATTAAAAATTCAGGAACTAAAGCCGCATCAACTTTTGTAGCTGCTAATAACAACGATATTGCTACTTGCGAAGCAAATTGCATTCATACAATTTATGCCAAGAACAAAGCTAAAGCTAGATCAGTACCTTTTAATATTATTACATCTGAAGGCGTGGAATGGGCTTCAGGAAGAAGCTGGGCGCCAGATGCAGAAAGTTTAGCAGCTAAAATGAAAACAGATGGGGTTACGGTTACCTATAAATTTATTCCTAATCTGCAACATAATACGAGTGCATTTATGAAAGTACAAAAATCTGAAATTATGAATTTTATTGCCAAATACCTGGTTAGTCCCTGAAAAAAAACAGATTCATAAACTAAATATAAATCTATCAAAACATACAGTATGCGTAATCACATGAAATTTACCATTTTACTATCTTCTTTACTTTTCATTTTTAGTTTAAATGCTTTTCCAAGAGTAGCACCCAATAGCCTGTTCTCTAATAACATGGTTCTTCAACAAGGTGTCGATGTGCCTGTTTGGGGAACAGCTAACGATAATGAAACGGTCACAGTTGAATTCTGCGGACAAAAAGTTTCAACGGTGGCCATGGGAGGCAAATGGTTTGTAAAGTTAAACCCTTTGAAATACGGTGGTCCTTTTGAAATGACAATAAAAGGAAATAATACGATAAAAATAACCAATATTTTGGTTGGCGAAGTATGGATTTGTAGTGGCCAGAGCAATATGGCCAGAACTCTTGGTCTTCATCCTGTACAGAAACCAATTTTTGATTACCAAAAAGAAGTAACCGATGCCGCAAACTATTCACAAATCAGACAATTTGCTGTTCCACTAAGAGCCTCTGCAAATAAATTAGGAGACGTAAATAGTAAATGGGTTGTATGTGATACAAATTCTGTCAAAAATTTTTGTGCAGTGGGATATTTCTTTGCACGAAGTCTATCAAAGAATTTTAAAAATGTCCCAATAGGTCTTCTTTTTTCTGCGTGGGGAGGTACACCGGCTGAGAAATGGACAAGTAGAGCCGCTCTTGAAGGAAATGATGAATTAAAATCCATAGTGGCAGATTACGAAAAATCAATATTGGATTATCCGGCTGCTGTTGAGAAATTTAAATTGGATAAAGATTCGTTATTGGAAAAATGGAGAGCGGATTCATTAAGAGCAATTGTAAAAAAATACAATTTACCGGCATATTTAAGGCCAAAAACGCCCCTTAGACCTGAGTTTACGGGTGATTGTGGCGGATTATTTAATGCTATGATTTCACCACTTATTCCTTTTGCGATCAAAGGGGTTATTTGGTATCAAGGTGAAAATAATGTATCTAAACCAAAACAATATCAAACGCTTTTTCCAGTGATGATTACAGATTGGAGAAAACAATGGAATATGGGCGATTTTCCATTCCTGTTTGTACAGGTAGCTCCGTTTAAAAATTTAACACCCGAAATCAGAGAAGCTCAATTGCTCTCCTGGAAAAAAACAGCAAACACAGCTATGACTGTTATTGTGGATTATGGAGATGCAAATGATATCCATCCAAACAATAAAAAACCGGTGGGTGAACGGTTGGCTTTGTCGGCTGAAGCGTTGGCATATAACCAAAAAGTTGCTTATTCAGGACCAATTTACTCTTCGATGGAAGTGAAAGGGAATACAATTATTCTGAGCTTTGACTATGTGAATAAAGGTTTGGTAGTGAAAGGTGAAACGCTGACTGACTTTGTAATTGCAGGGTCTGATAAAAAATTCGTTCCTGCAAAGGCAATCATTAGTGCTGATAAAGTAATAGTGTCAGCCGAAGGCATTACTAATCCCGTAGCCGTAAGAATGGGCTGGGCAAATGTTCCAAATGTAAATTTGTTTAATAAAGATGGATTACCGGCATCCCCTTTTAGGACTGATATTGAATAGAAATCTATAATATCAAAAATATAGTTCATACTTGAATTTTATGAAACAATACAAAGTCAATAATATCCTAATTCTTTTGATACTTGCTCTATTTCAATTGAATGTTCAATCGCAAATTTATGAACATTTAATTATGTATGGTCAGAGTTTATCTACCGGACAGCAATCATGGCCGCCATTATCAATTACTGCCGTATCGAATAATTACATGATTGGTGCTCAGGTTTGGAGCAATTCGGGCAATACTGTTACCACCTCTCTCAGCCCATTGATTGCCACAGTTGCTACTGACGTAAATCAAAACCAACCAAAAGGAACTGGCAGCAACAGTTCAATGCTTTGTGAATCGCCAATTGTAAGTGTAGCTAACCATATTCAACTTAAAGCTCCGGGACAGTATAAATTTATTGCAACTTCATGTGGTACAGGTGGACAAGCCATTGAGAAATTATCAAAGGAGTATTATTCTCCAACACTCTATCAACATTTTACAAATGCATTAAATTATGCTTATTCTATCAATAATAATATTCATTGTCCTGCTTTGTTTTGGCTGCAAGGTGAATCAAACTACATTAATGGGGCTATAAATTTTACAGCAACCGATGGATTGTTAAGCGGTGGCACTTTTACCAGTGATAAAGCCAGGTATAAATCACTCCAATTGACACTTAAAAATAACATGCAAGCCGATGTTATGAAAAAATATGGTCAGTCAGACAAACCGATTATGTTTACGTATCAAACCAGAGATAATATAGTTTCAATTGCTAATACTTTAGAAATTAGTATGGCACAATTGGAACTTGCCAATGAATACACCGATATTGTGTGCGCCGGTCCGATTTACCCCTGTACTGATCGAGGAGTACATCTTGATCCGAATGGATATCGCTGGTATGGCGAAATGCTTGGAAAAGTATACTACAAAACAAAAATTTTGGGTCAAAATTTCCGTCCACTTCAGCCAATGAAAATTTCGCGGACTATCAACCCCAAAGTTTTAAATATTAAATTCCTTGTCCCTGTTCTACCATTGGTGTTCGAAACAAATCTCGTCTCAAAATGTGCAGATTATGGGTTTCAGGTATTTGTAAATGGAAGTGCAACCAAAGTTACTTTAACTTCGGTAGTTATAAATGCAGATGCGGTTGTATTAACCAGTGCAACAGATTTAATAGGGAATATTGAAGTTATATATGCCGGTTTAGGCACTTGGCCCAATTCAGGCAAAGGTAATTTGAGGGATAGCGATCCATACACGGCTACTTCAAACTATATTGATTTAGATAAAAAAGTCAATGGCGTTTTTGTGTATCAACGTGATGCTCCAACTACTACACTAAGGTCACCAACTTATGAGCCAAAAGCCTCAGATGGCTCACCTATTTATGATAAACCTTATCCGCTCTATAATTTTAGTATGGCTTTTTATTATAAGTTGCCTGCTACCGATTCGGTTTATTATGTTCCTAATCTGACTCCCGGAGTGGCTTTTGTAAATGTGACAGGTGTGAGTTTAGATAAAACATCGCTCACAATGAACTTAGGTTCCACATCATTGATTACTCCGACAATAAACCCGGATAATGCTACCAATCAATCTATTTTATGGTCATCAAGCAATCAGGCCGTTGCCACAGTTACAAAGGGAGTAGTAACATCAATAAGTCCGGGAACGGCAATCATTACAGCCAAAACAGTTGATCAATTACAATCGGCGACTTGTACCGTTACAACAACTGCTACCGGTATCAGTTCTATAGCGGAAAATAATACCCAGAATCTCATATTGTTTCCAAATCCGGGTAAAAATTATGTTGTTGCCAAAATTATTTTGGATGCCACTCAACCTCTCAAAATCCAAATTTCAACAATGAATGGACAAGTAATAAAAGAGCTTGATTTTGGGAATCAACCTCAGGGTCTATTTGAACAAAAAGTAGGTTTAGAAAATATTAATTCCGGCATTTATTTGTTATCAGTAAAAGTTGGAATAAATCAGGTTATCAAATCATTTATTGTTCACCAATAGATGATTTTTGAATTATAAAAAAGTATTAGTCAAATGAAAACAAAAGTCCTATTTTTAGTAGCTTTTTCAATGCTGCAAACCGTTCTTTTTGCACAGTCGAATAAATCATCAGTCAGAGAAGTATTAACATTAGATAAGGGTTGGCACTTTAATTTGGGCGATATTGCTTTTCCGGTTATCACTGGTCATAGTATATCGTATCAAAGTGCAAAAGCGGGAAAAGCATGGGGCGCTGCATCTCCGGATTATGATGATTCGTCGTGGAGGGTTTTAAGTTTGCCACACGACTGGGCTGTAGAAAGTGTATTTGATTCTACTGCAAATATTGCTCAGGGCTATCGCAATCGGGGTATCGGATGGTATCGTCGGAACTTCAAACTAAGCTCTGAAGATAAAGGTAAACATCTTGAGCTTCAGTTTGATGGAATTGCCACCAATGCCACTATTTGGGTAAACGGCACGTTGCTTCACCGCAATTGGTGCGGTTATACTTCGATGTATATCGATATAACGCCTTATGCCGTTTATGGAGATAAAGTGAATACCATTGCCGTACGCGTGGATGCCAATGCGCAAGAAGGTTGGTGGTATGAAGGTGCCGGGATGTATCGCCATACATGGCTTGTAAAACGTTCACCTGTTCATATTATAACCGATGGAGTTTATGCTCATCCGGTAAAAGAAGAAACGGATTCATGGAAAATACCGGTTGAAATAACACTTAATAATTCAGGAAAAACCACAGCAAATTCCGAAGTGGAAGTTAGTTTATTTGATACAGCAGGAAAATTGGTGGCGCAAGGAAAAAAATCAACGTCAGTTGTTCCATTACGCGATGCTCTTGTCAATATTCCGCTTTTAGTAAATAATCCTACACGTTGGTCAGTAGATTCTCCGGTACTTTATACAGTAAAAACTGTGGTACGGGAAAATGGCATTATTGTAGATAATGTACAAACAAAATGTGGTTTCAGAACCGTTCGTTTTGATGCAAATACCGGTTTTTATTTGAATGATAAGAATATAAAACTCAAAGGAGTTTGTAATCATCAGGATCATGCTGGCGTTGGTGTGGCTGTTCCCGATGCCTTGTGGGAATTCAGGTTACGAAAACTAAAAGAAATGGGCGTTAATGCGTATCGCTGTTCACATAATCCACCTGCCAAGGAGTTTTTAGATGCTTGTGATAGTTTGGGAATTTTGGTCATGGACGAAAATCGCAATTTCAATTCTTCGCCCGAATATGTCAATCAACTCGAATGGATGGTTCGCCGTGACAGAAATCGTCCGTCCATTATACTTTGGTCGGTATTCAACGAAGAGCCTATGCAAGGCACCGAAAATGGGTACGAAATGGTACGCCGAATGGCGGATGTCGTGAAACAATTGGACATCACACGTCCGGTTACTGCAGCTATGAATGGTGGCTTTTTTACACCAGTTAATGTTTCACAAACTGTAGATGTGGTTGGAATAAATTATCAAAAAGAAAGTTATGATAGTTTTCATAAAGCTTATCCTGAATTGAAACTAACAAGTTCTGAGGATGTTTCAGCTTTTCAGGTCCGAGGCGAATACAAAACCGACAAATCAAAAAACATAATAGATTCATATGATACACAAGGAGCACCTTGGGGTTCTACGCATAGGGTTGGTTGGAAAGCAGTAGCAGAACGTCCTTATTTAGCCGGATGTTTTGTTTGGACAGGTTTCGATTATCGGGGTGAACCTACACCATTTTCGTGGCCATCGGTAAGTTCAGTTTTTGGAATAATGGATCTTTGCGGTTTTCCAAAAATGGCTTATTACCTGCATCAGGCACAATGGGTGGAGAATAAACCAATTTTGAATTTGGTCCCTCATTGGAACTGGCCAGCCGACAGCATTGGAAAACCCATTAAAGTCATGGCTCTCAGTAATGCCGACAGCGTAGTGTTGAAATTAAATGGAAAAATCATTTCCGGTAAGAAAGTTGATAAATATGAGATGAACACCTGGATGGTGCCTTACCACCCAGGAAAATTGGAATCAATAGGGTATAAAGAAGGTAAAGTGGTTTCAACTTATAAAGTGGAAACCACATCCGAAGCCGTGCAATTGAAACTCACACCTTATAAATCATCGCTATCCGGAAACGGAACGGATGCAATGCCTGTAACTGTAGAAGTTGTAGACTCGAAAGGCAGACCGGTACCTACTGCCAATATTCCGTTAGAATTTAGCATTAGCGGGCCGGCTAATATTATTGGTTTGGGCAACGGTAATCCAACTTCACACGAAGCTGAAAAAGGAAATAAACGTTCACTCTTTAATGGTTTAGCACAGCTTATTATTCAATCATCCGAACAAAGTGGATTGGTAGTTCTTACTGCCACCTCGGCTGGTTTAAAACCTGGTTCAATCACAATTCCTGTTAATGTTGCCGAAATAATTCCTTTTGTACCTATTATAAATTCGCCAATAATACTTGATAAATGGTTTGCTTCGCCTCAATCGGAACTGAAACCTGATACAAATCAGCAACTATCCGACAATGATATGAATAGTTGGGAAGCAGTAAATACCGGTGCTATTCAAAAAGTAGAAAAAGATCATTATGTTATTTGGCGGACTAAAATTAAACCCCGCGAAAACATTCAGGAAAAAGGAGGAAAACTCCTTATTAAACGATTGATTGGTGTTGAAGAAGTTTGGCTAAACGGAAAGCAAATGTCCAATATTAATGCAAATAAAGAAAACTTTATCTTAAATATTCCTCCCCAAAAAAATGAAATTATAATAAGTATTTTAATGAGAGGATACAATCAAAAAGTAGGAATTGGTGGAATGGCTACAATAGAGGATTAAAAGCTTTTCAGACAT
>CAIKVR010000035.1 GCA_903830915.1 uncultured Bacteroidales bacterium | reverse complement strand
AGGACCATTTCTCTTTCTGACATATCGGTAATTTTGTATTTTTTGAGGACATAAATCACGATGCTTCTACGGTTGAAATAGCCACCGCCAAGGCGAATAGTCATTCCATCATCGCTATCATCAACAGCTAAGAAGGCATTCTTTGACATGTAATTGGTCAACACATCTTCCAATCCATTTATTCCCGATACACGGCAAAAATGATAGACATTCTTTGTTGTCTTTAGTTTTTCGTTGAGGGTTTCAAAATAATTTACTGCGTTCCACATTTTAGTTGCTATTGGCTAATAGTTGTTTACTTTCTTTTACCTTTTGGTTCAATTCATCCAATGCATCCCATGTATTTGATTTCAAAACCTTTTCACGTTTGGTTATGTCGCCATCTGTAAGGGCGCGAACCTGATTTTGAATAATGGAATACATATCGGGTGCTGTTGGAGCTTCGTCCTCTTCCGTTGGTGTTGTTCTTTCAAAAAGGTAGCTGAATTTTCGGGAAAAATAGCTTTTAATACCCACTATCCACATTATTGTCCATAGCTTTTCAGTGGGCGTGCATGTATTGAAATTCGACTTTCTTTTTCCTTTTCTTGTGTAAAGTACTGCCATTAATCGGCTTATGTATTTTTCATCTTTGGTAAATAGATAAGCCTGATAGAAATTTTCAATTTCTAAATACACTCCAAAATCTATATCCCTTAAAAGCTGGTCGCATGACCTACAGCCTTTTATTGTGGATATTGGTTTTATCCCTGTATAATCCCGGGTTGTAAATTTCAGCATTTTGCTGAAGTAATTTACTTCTTCGTAGGCAAGCGAAAATAATTTTTTTGTGCCCCTTTGCACAAAGTAATAGCTATTTTCGTCTGCCGTCAGTGGTTTAATCCCCGCAAATCGAATAAAACATTTTGTCCAAATAGCTTCTTCCGATTCATTCCTACTGAGCAATATACAGACATACTTGGTCTGCTCTTTGCTCATTTCAGAGTACCGTTTCGGTACTGTTAGATTTATTTCGCTCATTAATTGACTATTGATTTTTGTTCCCCTTAAGGGGTTAGGGGTCTTACATGCCAAAAAAGAAAGTGCTATCAGTCAGTTTATTCTGGTATTTTGCTGCAATTTTAAGTGCATACTCAGAACTGCCGGCATAGGTAGCGTAAATTAAATGATTGTTATCCAGCAAATTTGCCAATTGCCCCAATAGTTCCTTTGCTTCCTCTTCTTTTTGTTGGGCAAAAAGTCCTAAAATCGGTTTTAGTTTCCGTACAATTTTAGTATTTGGCAAAGTCAATGTATTGGAACGGATTTGGCTGATAAGTTCATCCATAAAAGCTATACTTATTACTTCAGCAATTTCTGAGTATTGAAACGAAAGAAGATCATTTTTGGCTGCCAAAAAGGCATCTCGTTTCAAGGTTTCGGATTTTGCATACTTGCAAAAATCAATTCCGGTTTGGAAAATGCAATTAGTCAATTCTTCAAAACCACCAAACTTTGTCCATTCGGCCAGTGCTGTCGGTACTGCTGAAATTTGCAAAATCAGCATATCGGTTGCCGTGTCAAGTTGTTGTTCGCATTGTGCTATCAATCTTTCCACACGCTCTTTGCTGGCGGGTGCAATGTTGGCATT
>CAIKVR010000034.1 GCA_903830915.1 uncultured Bacteroidales bacterium | reverse complement strand
ATCTACACTATAGCCTACACTCTTTCCCTACACGACGCTCTTCCGATCTGAAACTTGCACCTTGCACCATGTCTAAATATTTAGTAATATGACACTTGCGTATTTCAAAATAATTGTGTAATTTTGAACCCGAAAGTTTAGCAGACAAAACGTTGTCACAGCAAGACAAAGCAAGACTTTTTATACGTTACCAAATCATTACTTCTTTTTGTTTCAATTGAAATAACTCATTGGAATAAAAATAATTAGCATGGAAATATGTGACCCCAGCTGGATCACTTATTGAAACGACAGTTTCAGCCAACATTAGGTCAAACCATTCTAAATCATTGATTTGGAATGGTTTTTTGGTTTTTAGCATGTAAGTAAAAGCCACTTTGATTTTTTCTAATAATTTCTGACCCCATCACTCAAAGTGAACGAAACCAGTTTGTTTTAACCATTTATCTGTAGCTTCAACAAAAAAACAACTAGAATTAGAATAAATAATAATAGGCATATCTGTTAATCAGGAATGTCCACCTACCACAATACGCATAATTTTGAGATTAAGAGCAAAAAAGCGTATTAGTTGTAACAAAATTGATCTACGCCAGAATTTTGTCCATCGGGTTGGTTCAGTGGCAAATGACATATCGCTGTAAGGTATTGTTTTATCTATTTTTGTTTCCATATTTTTAAATTTAAATTGTTTAAAACTATTCAATATTATTCGGGAATTACCCACCAAAATGGAAGGGCTTTAGCTTTGTATAAAAACATATAGTGCATAAACAACTTCATCCAGTGTCCTGCTAAGCCAATTTCACCAACGGTATCGTTGATATTCCGACCCCATTTCGGGTACTTTTCCCAATCGGGAACAATTGGATTAACGGTCATAACGGCTGCCTGACCGTGACGAATTCCATAACCTGCGGAAACAATACAGGCTGCTCCCATTTTTGACATAGAAGCTTTGTGTTTGTGATCGGTGGTGCCTGTTTTAATTTTTTCTACAATATTTTCAGCGACAATGCGACCAATGACACCCGAAGGCATTCCGGTGCGTGGAGGTGTAGGATTTATCTGTGTGCCGTTCTTGCTTTTCATGGGTTTCGACATCGGGTGAGGTGGCGCAAAAGCAATCCCGGCTGCATACACATTATCATATAACGGTGACTTATAAATTGAAGGCCAGTCGGACGCTTTCCAATCTTCGTAAGCTTTTGGAGTATAATCGGCATCCACTTTCATCATGCCGTTAGGTACAAAAATATCAGCAGTAATATCCTCATCCTGTTTGTTGAAGGCTTTCATTCCCGCACCGGCAAAGCTCGGAATCAGCATGGCAAAGTCAAACTCATGGGAATGATATTCACCATCGAGCGTTTCGTAATGCACCAGTCCTTTTTCCACCTTGGTTACACCAGCACCGGTAATCCAGTTGATGTTATATTCTTTGAAAATGGATTCGGCAAAAATTTTGGTGGGAGTGATATAGCCTCCACGTTTCACATAAGCACCACCCATCCCGAAATCACCCAATTCATATTCGTTTGAAATCCAGGTGAGTTCAGCCATGTGGTTGAGTTTTCTTTTGTTGATTTCGAAAGCGATATTCAGTGAATATTCAAACGCAGCACCCTGACAAGTTGCCAACGGATGACCCGTTCCAATCAAAATCCGTTGTTTTTCACCGGCTTCCATTTTTCGGAAACATTCCTGAAGGTTCTCCCAAGCATGTGAGGCGTGTTGGTAGGTACACACCGATGCACTGAATTTATCAGGGCCCAGTCCTTCGGTAGCTGCAAAATTCAATTTTGGTCCGGTGGCATTAATCAGGAAGTCATATTCAACATTTTCTTCCCTGTCTTTCTGTTCACCTGCAACATATTTGATGGTCACATAGCCTTTGTCAGTCAATTTGTCGCCATTAGGATGAATCGACACAGCCATTGCCTGGCGGTAATGTATGCCTGCCCGTTTATAAACCGGTGCAAGTTCAAATTTAACCTGTTCGGGAGTCATTAAACCCATTCCCACCCATATATTAGATGGTACCCATTGGTAATTACTGTTAGGGCTTACTACTTCAACTTCGTGTTTTCTGCCAAGTTTTCGCTTTGCAATAAGAGCTGCCGTATGCCCCGAAATGCCCGCTCCCAGTATTAGAACTTTTGCCATAAATGTAAATTTTATATATAAATTGATATGATTTCAAAAAAACAAGAGCCACAAAATTAATTTTTATTTTTAATTAAAGCTATAAAATTAAAGTACAATTTTATTTTTGTGATATATATCACAAAAATAAGAATTCTTTGTTAGAAAATAATGTGTAATTTTAGCGCTTAAATTATTGTAACTTCCATTTAATCAACTGGTTTTCTTTGTTCTAAAATGAATATCTCAATAGAATGTAATAAATAATATAGTGATATTATAATAATTTAAAATAGTGATACTATTATAATTCAATATATTTCATTTATATTTGCAACGTCAAAGAAATTTATTCAGCACACATTAATAATTATGATAATAGAAGCAATTAATCAACGCTATACTTTATTGAGTGAATCGAGTTGTTGTTTGTCGTGTGGCGGCGCGATAAACTACGCGAAAGCACAACCGGGCGAAACTTGTGTGGATTTGGGTAGCGGACGAGGAAACGATGTGATTCGGATGGCCGAAGCAGTGGGTGAAACCGGTATTTCTATCGGTATTGATATTTCAGAAGGAATGATAGCTAAAGCCAATGCGAACAAAGCTAAATTTGATGTAGAAAATGCGGAGTTCATTCAAGCTGAACTGGAAAAACTGCCTTTGGAAGACAGTTCGGTTGATTTGGTTATTTCAAATTGCACGCTGAACCACAGCACCGATAAACAATCAGTGTGGAATGAGATTTATCGGATTCTGAAAGTGGGCGGACGGTTTGTGATTAGCGACATATATGCGGTGAAAGAAATTGACTCAACATACAAAAATGATCCGATAGCAATAGCCGAATGTTGGGCTGGTGCCGATACAAAGGACATTTACCTGCAAACCTTGAAAAAAGCTGGATTCCATCAAATCAGAATTCTCGAAGAATCAGCACCTTATGAAAAGGGAAAAGCACTGGTTTCGAGTTTTACCATAACATCAACAAAAACGGACAAAAAATCATTTTTGAAAAATGATTTTTGCTGGAATACTTGATTTATAATATATTTTTCTTTCTTTTTATTCATTTTCAAAATTAAATTTTTATGAAAAGTGTAGTGAAGAAAAGCTGTGGTTGCAAAACCAACAGCACCGAATCGAAACAGGCACAATGCTGTGCTAAAGTTTCGATTATTGTAGCCGGTTGTCACGACTAAGCTATAAGAACAACCCCTAACCCCTAAAGGGGAATAAAAACTCCTTTCCTGGTTAGGTTTTGTTCAAATAAAACGAAAGAATAAGCATCTTTTTTATGGATAAGAATAATTTTCAATACATAGCTAACTTCAGTTCCCCTTTAGGGGTTAGGGGTCTTTCAAATCACAATATAATCGTTTCGATTAAGGATTCTGACGAGTTTTTTATCGTTAATCCACTGCATAAATCGGCTGATATTATTTCGGCTAATGAACTAAAGATGCTGAAAAATAAACTTGATCCGAAAGGTGAGTTTGCACAAAATGGCTATCTTGTAGATGAGGAGAAAGAAAAACGAGCTTTCAAACTGGCTTATCTTGACTTTATTGAAAAACGGGAAGAGGATGAAACACAGTTGTTTTTTGTACCAAACTATTCCTGCAATTTTGCCTGTTCATATTGCTATCAGGAAGGTTATAATCCGGTTCAGAAGGTTGTGAACAATGAAGTAATTGACGCTTTTTTCAGGTATGTGCGTACAGAATTTGCCGGACGTAGAAAATATATTACCGTTTTTGGTGGTGAGCCCTTGCTACCTGGCGAAAATCAGCGGACAATGTTAACTCATTTTATCTCCAGAGCCAATGAAGCCGGACTCGATTTAGCCTTTGTAACGAATGGATATACGCTTGCTTCGTATGTAGATTTGCTGAAAACAGCCAGCATACGTGAAGTGCAGGTTACACTTGATGGAACGCAGGAAGTGCACGACGGACGACGTTACCTAAAAGGAAAACAACCCACTTTTGATAAAATTGTGGAAGGAATTGATGCCTGTCTGGCTGCCGGAATCAATATCAACCTGCGGATGGTTATCGATAAAGACAACATAGAAAATCTGGCCGGATTATCACGCTTTGCCATTGACAAAGGATGGACTGTTTCGCCGTATTTCAAAACTCAAATCGGCCGAAACTACGAACTGCATTTCTGCAACAGTACTCCCGAAAAGCTTTTCGACCGCGCCACGCTTTATCAGCATTTATACGAATTGCTGAAAGTTCATCCATATATAGCTGAGTTCTATAAACCGGCTTTCTCCATTGCTAAATACATTGCTGAACACGAAGAACTGCCAACTCCGCTTTTTGATTCCTGTCCGGCTTGTAAAACCGAGTGGGCGTTTGACTTTACCGGCACTATTTATTCATGTACAGCCACAGTTGGTAATAAGGGTGACGAACTTGGCACGTTTTATCCTGAAGTAACAAAAAATGAGACGGCCATAGAAAGCTGGCAAAACCGCGATATTACCACCATCGAAAAATGTAAAACCTGCGATGTTGCGCTGGCTTGCGGAGGCGGTTGTGCTTCGGTGGCAAAGAATAAGAATGGACATCCCAATACACCCGATTGCCGTCCGGTAAAGGAATTATTGAGTTTAGGAGCAGCGTATTACCTTACCCCAACCCTCTCCAAAGGAGAGGGAGAAACTGACTAAATGTACCTTTTGTAATTTGAAAATTGCCAGATAAATATATAAAAAAAAGATTATTATTGATGAAACTAATTTCAAGTCCCTCTTTTGGAGGGATTTAGGGAGGCTAATATGAAAGAAATTAATGCAGTTGATTTTGAAAAAGAAGTTCTAAGTGGAGATAAAGTAGTACTCGATTTTTACTCCACCGAATGTCCGCCCTGTGAGGCATTGGCACCTAAATTTGAAGCCATGGCTGAATTGTATGGTGAGAAAATCAAATTTCTGAAAATTTTTCGTCAGGGAAATCGCGAGTTGGCAACCGAACTGGGTGTAAGTTCATCACCAACGCTTTTATTTTTTGATAATGGACAGCAGATTCTTGATACCATCAGCGGTGGTATTAAGAAATCTGAAATTGTTGATAGGTTGGATAAAATGCTGACTGCTGAAGAAGTAAAAGCTATCAAAGCAAATCAAAAAACAACCATTTCGGAATACGATATAGCTATTTTGGGAGGAGGACCTGCCGGGCTGACAGCCGGAATTTATCTGGGACAAGCCAAAATCAAAACTGTGCTGATTGATCCTGCACTTCCGGGTGGATACATGGGTATTACGCATCAGGTTTCCAATTATCCAGGCTTTGAGCAGCCTCAACCAGGTTTCATGCTGGCACACTATATGAGCGAACAGGCTAAACACACCGGAATTGATTTCAAAGTTGCTGTAGATATTACGTCGGTGGATCTGTCGAAAAAAGAAATTGTAATAGATGAACTGGAAACCATTCGGGCTAAGAAAATCATTATTGCTACCGGAACAACTCCGAACACGATGAATGCCCCGGGTGAAAAAGATTACAAAGGAAAAGGAATCTCATATTGTGCAACTTGTGATGCAAAGTATTTTGTAAATAAGGAAGTTACGGTAATTGGTGGTGGAAATTCAGCTGTGGAAGAAGCATTATTTATCACTAAGTTTGCCAGTAAGGTAACCATGATTCATCAGTTTGCAAAACTGACTGCAAACCAGACTGCCATTGAACATCTTCAAGCCAACGATAAAATAACTGTTATGTACGAACACGAACCACGAAATTTTGAAAAACGTGGAAATACCATGATTACCACCATTGAAGATTTGAAAACAAAGGAACTCAAAGAACTGGAATCGGATGGTGTTTTTGTGTTTATCGGTTTCAAAGCCAATGTGTCTGTTTTAGGTGATACATTGCCTGAAATGGATAACTGGGGATATATCAAAACCAATGCTGATATGCAGACAAATTTGCCTAATGTGTATGCGGTAGGTGATATTATCAGCAAAAAATACCGTCAGATTACCACAGCCGTAGCCGATGGAACTATTGCAGCTATGACAATTTCGAAGGAATTATAACCTCATCCCCAACTTTTTCAAAGTTAGAAGTATATAAAACAAACAATTTAAAAATTAGAAATTATGAAAACAAACATGGGAATTATTGACAAAGCAATCCGCGTTGTGATAGCTTTGGTTTTTATTGGATTGTATTTTGCAGATGTAGTTACAGGAACTTTTGGTATTGTACTATTGGTATTGGCAGGAGTTTTTATTCTTACCAGTTTAGTTAGTTTCTGCCCTTTGTACTTACCTTTTGGTATCAATACAGGAAAGAAGAAATAAACCATTTTATAAACGAAATTTTATGAAACTACGATTTTTAGTACCAGCTCTGATGTTGCTCTTGACATCGTTTGCAACTCTGTCAGCACAGAAAACTCAACTTAATTCTACCGATATTAAGGAAGTGTTGAAAAAGAACAAAGCCATTATTATTCTCGATGTACGGACTGCTGAGGAATTTGCCATGGGGCATTTGAAAGGTGCTCAAAACATTGATATTCGTCAATCGGATGCATATTCAAAACTGGATAAACTGAATCCTAAAATCACTTATTTGGTTTATTGTCGCACCAATCACCGCAGTGGAATGGCAGCGGATTATATGATACAGAAAGGATTCAAGTCTGTTTATCAAATGATGGATGGTTTTCCGGGTTGGGCAGCTAATAATTTACCATACGAAAAGTAATATAAAACTGAACTCAATATGAAAAAACTGATTTTTGCAAGCATAATGCTTGTTGCATTGCTATCAGCATGTGGTGAAAAGGTTAAGGAAAACAAGCAGGAAAAACAAAAACCAACAGGGAGCATTCACCTGACTAAAGCCGAATTTCTGACAAAAGTTACCAACTTTGAAACCAACCCTACTGAGTGGAAATACCTGGGTGATAAGCCCTGTATCATTGATTTTTATGCAACTTGGTGCGGACCATGTAAAACGGTGGCACCTATTTTGGAAGAGATAGCTAATGAATACAAAGGCAAAATTTATGTTTATAAAATTGATGTTGATGCACAGCCGGAAATAGCAGCAGCTTATGGAATCCAAAGTATTCCAACCATCCTTTTTTGTCCGATGACCGGAAATCCGCAAATTACTCAGGGAGCAATGCCAAAGGAAGCATTCACGAAAGCTGTGGCTGAAATTCTGATTAAAAAATAAGAATGGAAAAGCCTACACAATTGACTATTGAAATGTTTTATACGCTTACTTGCCCTAATTGTAAGGTATTGCAACGTATGCTTAACGAAATTTTACCTGATTACAGAGATAAATTTGTTGTGAAAAGGACGATGGCAAATGCACCCCTTGGGATGATAAAAACCATGAAATTAGGTATTCATACAGTGCCTGCACTATTAATTAATAATGAAATAGTATTTAAACAAGTTCCAACAAAACAGGAATTAATAAACAAACTCAATTCATATTAACATGGAAGAAAAGAAAAAACTACGTTGCCCGCTGGGAGTTCCCGGAGGAATTTTAGCCACTTTAATTGGTCTGGCAGGTATTATTTTAAACAGTGTAAACTTTAATTTATCAGGATTACTTGTTTCTATTGCTTTGTTTCTAATGGGAGCTCCCTTTGTTCGTATTACCATGATGGTACATTCGGCTAACGACCGCTTGGATGAACTGGAACGCAAAATGCAGGAAAAGAAATAAAGGCAGACAATTGCACTCTATTTTTTGAAAGCTATCGGACTATTTCTGATAGCTTTTTCTATATAATATTCTGCAATACACTCATTAGTTGAGCCTTGCTGTGTACTCCTGCTTGTTTATGTTTTATTTCTCCATTTTTGAATATCATCAAGGTGGGTACACTTTGAATTTGATACCGACCAGCAATCATCGGATTTTGATCCACATCAATTTTTATTACTTTCACACGCTCACCAAGTTCTTCAGCAAGTTGTTTCAAAATGGGCGATTGTGTTTTACAAGGACCACACCACAAGGCATGAAAATCGACTATAACCGGACGATTTTCATTGATAATTGAATCGAATTTTCCTTTCATTTTTCTATGAGTTGTTTATTGGAATATTTCTTTTCCAACAATTTCAGCTGCCATTGCAACGCATCGTGTACAAGGACGGAGAGCATAATACCTTGAATTTCGTTCGGATGGTATCGGATTTTCCGGCTGATGCTTTGTTTTCAATAAGTCGGCACAGATGTATGACCCCATTTCGAACTTAAATTCTTTGGCAATGCGTTGAACTGCGTCATTATTAGTTGTTTTCGCTGTTTTATCTTTCACATCATTAGCCGGATAATGCAATCCCAAAACCAAAAACATTCCACTTACTGCACCGCATACTTCACGTAAGCGCCCCATGCCTCCGCCAAACGAAGTACCCAGCTTAGCTGCTGTGTCGCATTCAATGCCATAAATGTCGGAATATGCCATAAACACAGCTTGTGAACAGTTATAACCTTGTTCAAAAAAACTGATTGCTGTTGAAACTCTGGATTCTAATTCGTTCATTTTATCAAAATAAAAAGTAAATAAATGCCAGACTGATGATGCCTATAAAAAACCACAAACTAACGCCCAATACAAGCGGTTTAATACCAACCGATTTAAGGGTTGACCTCGACAAACCTGCTCCGATAAAAAAAAGTGTCAGCGTTAGGCTTTGTCGGGAAACCGATACAATATTATGAGTAATAGCTTTTGGGATATTCAAATAGGTATTCAGCACCATGGCAAGTATGAAAAACAGGATAAACCACGGAATCGTAATTTTATCACCTTTTGATTTAAAATAAAATGAAGTGAATAGGGATAGTGGAATAATCCACAAAGCGCGAGTAAGTTTCACGGTTGTAGCTATTTTCAGAGCCTCTTCGCCAAAGGTTGCTCCTGCACCAACCACCGAACTGGTATCGTGTATGGCAATGGCTGCCCACAATCCAAACTGATGTTGAGTAAGATTGAGCCAATGCCCTAAAACAGGAAACAGAAACAGCGCAATGGCATTCAGGACAAAAATGGTGGCCAGTGAAACCGACATTTCACTTTCATTTGCTTTGGCAATAGGCCCGACAGCAGCAATGGCACTTCCTCCACAGATGGCCGTTCCGGAAGCAATTAAATACGAAGGAACTTTTCCAATATTGAGCCATTTCCCCAGCACTATTCCAATTACCATAACGCTGATCACTGAAAACAGTGTAAAAAGCATACCATCCGAACCTGCTTTGAGGGAATCGAGTAAATTCATGCCAAAACCCAATCCTACAACTGAAATTTGGAGTAAGTATTTTGATGCCTTTTTATTGAATTTCGGAAATGGAAAACCAAGTGTAAGTGCAAAAATCAATCCTAATAACAAAGCAATCGGTGCTGAAACATAGGATGTCAAGCACAGAAAGGCAAGAATGAGATAAATGATTCCATTCAGTTGTTTTGATGAGACGGTATTGCCCATAACTCAATTATTTTTAATTAGTGCTACAAATGTGTCCTTCGTCATGCCCGTGTGAAGCACAATTTGAACCTCCATCCTGAATTTTTCCTGCCAGATAATTTTCAACCAATTGCTGTACATCACCTTTACAATTGCTTACAACTTGAATATCTTGTGAAGCCAATTTATTGATAGCTCCATCTCCGATTCCACCAGCAAGCATTATGTTCACACCCAATTCAGATAAATCGTAAGCAATATTAGATTTACAACCACAATCTTGTGGAGATTCAAGTATGGTTTCTGTCAGGATTTCGTTGCTATCCGATACAGAGAAAATAGTATAAAATTCACAATGTCCGAAATGATTATCAATCTGATGGTCTTTTTTTGTTGGTACTGCAATTTTCATTTGATATTGAATTTACAGCCGTTTGGCAATAAGCATAAATTGTTCGTAGTTGCTTGTTTTTTCCTCTGTAACCCTGGTAATAACATTGTATATTTTCACCATTTCTAACTCAAAACCAGCTTGTACAAATTGGTTGGATAAAACTTCAGTGTCAAAACCACAATAGGGAATTGGCTCAAAACCATGAAACGAACCATCTTCTGTTACCAAATCTCCCACAACAATCCATGCTCCTGATTTTGTGATGGTTGCCAAATGTTCAAAGGTTTTTTCTACAACGTTGAGATGATGAAATGCCATGGACGAAAACACAAAATTAATATCCTGCTTTTTGTAATCAAATACCTCGCCGTGCAATATTTCCACTTTACTGCTTTCATTCAATTTCTCTTTTAAAACTCCCAACATAGCTTCAGAAGTATCTACCATTACAACTTTAGCCACTAATGGCTCTACATTCAATCCTACTAAACCGGTTCCTGCTCCTATTTCCAACGCTTTCCAGTTTAATTGAGGATTTACATGAAGTAACATCTCACTCAGGAATTTCTGAGTCATTTTAATCTTGTCGGGACTATCCCATTGAACTGCTTTTGCACTAAAATTATCATTCATATTATTAATTTTTATATGTTGATTATTCTTTGTTGATTGGTGTTAGTTCATTCTTACAAAATGTGTTACAGCCTTTACAACGCACATGATTCTCCAATCCGCCAATTAATTTAAAACATCGCTTGCATCTGAACCATTGTTTTTCAAACTGAACATTTCCACCATCAATAGCAATCGTTTTTCCTTCCACTAATGCCTGTGCAATCGTTTTGCGGGCTTTTTCGTAAATGCGGGTCAGAGTAGGTCGCGATACATTCATTTGCTCTGCAGCCTGATCCTGATTCATGCCCGCATAATCGAGCAGACGAATACTTTCATATTCATCGTATTGCAATGAAACCGAACTTACCGAACGACGTGGAATACCGTAAGGTTTAAACCCCTGCATGAGTGGCGGATTACTGATTTTTCGATCTTGTTTCGGGCGGGGCATTTGGAATATTATAAGTTTTGCGAGTGCAAAGATACATATTATTATGAACTTATGTTCATAACTTTTGAATGGTATTATGCTTAAACTAACAACTGAAAATTAGATTGACTCTGATTTTGATATAAAATTCCCGTTTATTTTCAGTATGTAAAAATAATTTGTTATTTTTGGAACGAAAAATATAATTATTAACCGTCAACAGAGCATTATACTTGTTCTGAAATAAAATGTATTTTTATGAAACGAAAAACAAGAAAAATAATCAACTATTTTGATAACTTTTCATGTAAATTTTACTCGGAAACAAAGGACTGTTATCTGTTTCGGAATCGGAAATTTTCTCTTATTCTGTTTTTATTCTCGAGTTTATTGGCTTTTCCAAACACAACAACAGATTCATTGGTGAGATTCTCAGATCTCAGGTTTCAATCAGAATTTGAAAAGCAGTCTTTTGTAAATCTGAAGAAGTGCGATGAATTTAGTCTGTGTCTAAGTTCCGAAAAAAATATGACTACTGATATTGCAATAAGCCTTAAAAACGATTACTCAGAAATGTTGAAAATACTTGATAAAGAGAAATTTACAACATATAATCTAAGAAATAAATACTGTAAAGCCTCCAAAATTATTTTCAGCAAATCTCCGATGCAGTATTCCGATTATGCAGAATTTTCAGATATCCTGAAAAACGGAAACTTTAATTTCGTGACAGCATCGGCATTTCTTTCGTTATCACTCAGAGAGTTGAATTATCCTGTATATTTTCTGTATTCGAAGAGTAAAGCTGATGTAATTATTGATCTTAGCCCTGAACAGATAATATTTGATACGGGGACTAAGAAAAAAGAAGCAGGAAATTTCAATACTCCCGAAAACAAGAATTATATAGTAGATTTGCTCGATGCTAATTTGAGGTTTAATCTTGATGGTCTGAATAAATCAACCGGTGCAAATATTGAGGGTAGGAATAAAGATTCAGTTCAATTGGGAAACAACCAACTTGCAGCAACAATCTATTTTGTGAAATCCTTTCAGAAAAGCAATTTAGAGGAATTTGAACAGGCTTATGAGCTTATTTGTAAAGCTTTTTATCTTTATCCGGCTGAATTATTTAAAACCAACCTGTATGCTATGTTAACAAACAACATAAATCATTGTAACTTTGATAAAGAGGAAGACATTGATTTGTTGGGACAACTGTTGAAGTTTAAAAAAAATGATTTCGATTATATTAAAAGCACTTTTTATGAAATTGTGTCGAATCGAATAGCAAAAAAAAATGATCTTCGGTTTTGTACGTCGATTTACAATAGGTTGTTACCTCAGGTACATAATACATCTTTAGTTAACGAAATAAGTTACATGTATTATATTTGTGCATCTCTTTACAAAAATGACAGTATTATCAATCTGAGACCCACAATTCAGGCATTAAAGCTCAAACCAAATGATAGTGATGCTATTAATCTTATTCATAATGGGTTAATTGATATGACAGAGCAACGTGAAAATCACGAAACTGTGCTCGATACACTTAATGTTTACGAAAAACTACT
>CAIKVR010000033.1 GCA_903830915.1 uncultured Bacteroidales bacterium | reverse complement strand
GCATCATCGTTGAATACTGCAAATCAAAGAGGGATGATACTTTCCATGTACACAACTAATACTGCAAGTTCATTGGCAAATACCATAAAAAACGTAATTATACATAACAATACAGTGTTATTTACTCCCAAAACCGGATCGGCTGCAAACACAAACTTAGGAAATGGTGCGTTACTTTTCGTTGATAATGCCGGGACTGTTGGCAATAAAGACTCGATTGTAAACTGTACAGTTGCCAACAATAAAATGACCAGAATTGGTTACGGAATCAGAGTGGGTTATGCCGCTACAACGGGAAATGCTCATATTGTTGCCAATAATGTCAGTTATCAAAATTTAAATTATGGAGATGATGGTATTACTTCAACAGTAAAGAATTTTGTTTGTTGGAATACAGGTACTAATACAGCTAATTTAGTAGGATACAATATAGCCAATGGAGGATTTGATATTGCAGCAGCAACAGGTGTAACTTTAAGTAATCTTACTAATCTTGCAAGTACTAATACAGGGACAAATCCACCTTACTTCAGTAATCCCACAACTTCTGTAGGTGCAAACCGTGTAGCTGGAAGTGCTGATTCAATTGCAATTGCACAGTCTCGTTGGTCAATCACTTCTAGTTCATATCTGAAAGGGAAAGGAATTGCAACAGCAAATAAATATGATAAAGCTGGTCAGGCATTAGCTTCAACTCCTTCTGTAGGTGCTTACGAAAATAAGACCTATAATATTGCTGCATCAGCTGTTACAGGTGGTTCAGTTTCGGGTGCTAATGCCACAGCCGATTATGGTTCGTCAATTACATTGAGTGCAACACCAAGTTCAGGATATCTATTTTCAAATTGGACAGAAAGTGGTACAGTAGTTTCTAGCAGCGCAAGCTATACTTTTGTGATTACTGCTTCACGTACCCTGGTAGCAAACTTTGTAGCTTCCTCTGTTTCAATAACACCTACTACTTTAAGTAGTTTCTCGTATGTTTATGGTGCCGGACCTTCAACCGAGAAATCATTTACAATCACAGGATCTGGCTTATCTACTACAATCAGCGTAACTCCTGCAGCCGATTACGAAATCTCTACCGGAACAGGAGGTAGTTTTGTGGCCACCAACCCAATATCTATAACTCCATCATCAGGTTCGGTAAATGCAACTATCAATGTCAGATTAAAAGCGGGGTTAACAGCGGCTTCATATAGTACCAGCGAAAATATTGGAATTTCGAGCAGCGACTTTTCAACTCAAACTGTAGCTTGCACGGGTTCTGTTACTAAAGCATCTCAATCAATCAGTTTCGGAGCATTAAGTGCTAAAACTTTTGGAGATGCGGATTTTGCTCCGGGTGCAACTTCAGCTACATCTGGTACCAATGCTATAACGTATGCCAGTTCGAACACCTCGGTTGCAACCATTGTAAGTGGTCAGATTCATATCGTTGGAGTTGGTTCTACTAACATAACTGCTTCACAAGCCGCAAGTACTAATTATTCAGCTGCCACAGACGCTGTTCAATCTCTTTCAGTTAGTGCTCGTTCGTTTGTTTCTACATTTTTTGTAGATGGTTCATCGGGTAGTAATTCAAACAATGGAACTTCGTGGGCAACAGCTGT
>CAIKVR010000032.1 GCA_903830915.1 uncultured Bacteroidales bacterium | reverse complement strand
CTCGCGAGTTCCAACTCGCGGTATTTATGAATATTCGCAAGTTGGAACTCGCGAGACCCAAAAATAAAGACATTTCAGAAAAAGTCAAGACGGCTTCAATAATTATATTACCGCCTGCTGCTTACTACTTACTAATAATAATTTTTCTTGTTTCAGTTTTTCCATTTTCAGTTATACAAACCGCGTAAATTCCGGTAGAAAATTTTTCAGTATTCAACCTTGTCGATAAATTGGTCAATGCTTGATTTAACAGCAATTCGCCGGTTAATGAATAGATTCGTACTGAGGATTGTTTAAGAGCTGAAATATCAACAAAATCGATACCAATTGATTTATCAACAGAATTATAAGCCAAAATAAAACTGCCGCTATAAATTTGTCTCAACATATTCAAAACACTCAGGTTTTGTTCGGCCACTTTAAAATCAGGTACTCCGTAACCCATTTGTGCAGTAGGACTATTAAAATGATTTCCTGTTTTGATTACAGACTGTATTAAAGTCGAAATACTCGGGTATTGATTTTGTGATTTGTATTTTTGAAGCAGACAAGCCATCATACCCGCCATAATAGGTGTAGCAAAGGATGTTCCACTATTGTATGTTAGCGTGCCGCCAGTAGAAACAAGTGCTGACGAAGACCCCGTAGCACATATCTCAGGTTTTACACGACCATCAGAACTTGGTCCGTACGAAGAGAAACTACTTGGAGTACCGGTTGAAGTAACCGACCCAACAGTAATTATGCCTTCAGCATCAGATGGAGAGCTTATATAATGCCATGAATTTGTAACATCACCTTCATTTCCGGCAGCAACCAAAACTACCATTCCTTTTTGGCTGGCAATAGTTGCTGCACGACTTGCCCGCGAAACTTTTCCATTCATATCGGCATAGCTGAAATCCATTCTCGAATCATCGAAAGTAGAATATCCAAGCGATGAAGTAGCAATATCTACACCCACACTGTCGGCAAATTCAATTCCCGAACACCAAAAATCGGTTTCAACCTTATACTCAGTCGGACTATATTCTGTACGGATAAGCCAATAAGAAGCATCGGGAGCTGTTCCGAGATACTGTCCGGGCATATTTCCTGTCATACTCGACAAAACCATAGCCCCATGATTATCCTCGGAAAAAATATTGGACGTGGGATTGATAACATCTTTTGTTCCCAACAACCGCCCCTGCAAGCGCAAACTATCAAAGCAAACGTTGGTATTCACGTTGGTAAAACCGGCATCGATAACAGCAACTTGAATACCTTTCCCCCGATAACCTTCATTGTGAAGCTGCGCTCCGTTTAGCTGATTAATTTGTCCGGCAGCAATTCCATAATTAAATGCAGCTTTTGAATTGTTTTTTACTGAGGGAGTAAGCAAAGCACCAACTTGCAAACCTGTATATTGTACAGATTTTACATAGGGTAACGCACGCACCTGACTCATTTTTGTTGAGTCGGTAAGTTTCACAGTCACGCCGTTCATCCATTTGCTGGCACAATGTACGTGAGCACCCAAATTCTCAATCTGTTTAATGTAAGCCGTATTCACAGGTAAATCGGTAGAATCTAAAGCTACATTAAAAGCCGTACGACGGTCAATTGACCGTTGCGAAAGATAAGCCGAAGGATTGGAAAGCGAATACGATGTGTTGTTTTTGTTCTTCAGTTGAACATAAAAATAGTAATTGGTTTGAGCAGTAACACTAGCCGACAAACCTAATAAAACTACTGCTAACAGGGCAATTGCAACTTTGTATGTAAATATTGTCTTCATAAATATCTCGTTATTATTGGATACAAAAATACGATTTTTATTGATAAATATGTAGAATCTATTATTGACATGTTTCTTAAAAATTTGTTTTATGACCCCCAACCCCCAAAGGAGCTTCAAAAACTACTCTCTAATTATCTTTTTTGATTATCCATATTTAATAGTTTGATTCAAATTTTGAGAATCCGCATAAGAGGGTCAGACTTTTACGCCGAAACCGTTGAATTTCAATAACCACGTACGAAGTGCGGAGTAAATGAACTTCCACAACACTACAACCCCGAATGGGCCTGAACAATTTTCGGAAAGTTCGACCCGCTTCTGGTTCGTTTCATTATGTATTCTCAACTCCCAGCATTGCCTTTCGCTTCGCTACACTTGAACGGGGTTATTGAAATTTTATCCCTTCTGGATATACTTTACATTTTGTGAATAATCATTTACTTTTAATCACTTTCCAACAAAAT
>CAIKVR010000031.1 GCA_903830915.1 uncultured Bacteroidales bacterium | reverse complement strand
GCATTCTGCTATTGTTCGCACGCACGAAACCAGAGAAATTTCTTTTTAAGCGAACATCAAAAACATATTCAATGAGCAAAATGCTCACGCCAAACGGCGTGGGCTTTTGACTTATCGTTTACTTGTGGGCTTCTCAGGGCCTCTAGCGCGGATAAGAATTTAGTCCACGCTTTTTTTGTGGATTAAAGCCTTATCTGCTCAGTAGTTCAGAATATAATTCGAACTACAACATGGCAAACAGCAATCTCACTAATGCAAAAAATGCAAAAAACGATGAATTCTACACCCAGTATCACGATATCGAAAAAGAAATAACTGCTTACTTAGATTATAATCCAGATGTGTTTAGGGATAAAATAGTATTACTCCCTTGTGACGATCCAGACTGGAGTAACTTTACCATATTTTTTGCAGAAAATTTTGAACGTTTTGGTTTAAAAAAACTTATTAGCACCAGCTATGCGGCAAATAGCAAAAGCTATAAATGCGCATATCAACCAAGTCTTTTTGAAACAAATTCTCCACAATTTGACAAAGAGAAGACACAAATCAAGGGTAAAATATACACTCTAACATATGACAAAAGTGGCGATGGGAAAATTGATTCACGCGATTTAGATTGGGTTTACTTAGAGGATGATGGGGATTTTAAAAGTGATGAAATAAAAAAAATACGAGATGAAGCTGACATAATTGTTACAAATCCTCCATTTTCTCTTTTTCGGGAATTTCTAGCTTGGATTTTTGATGCTGACAAACAATTTGTTATGATTGGAAATATGAATTCGATAACATACAAAGAAGTTTTTCCATTAATAAAAGAAAACAAAATGTGGCTAGGAAATGGTTTTCAGGCAGGCAATGCTTACTTTGCCACATCAGCTGAGCGAAAATATGCTTCGGGTGTTTATAATGACATAACTGGATTAGTTAAGTTTCGTAATGTTTGTTGGTTTACCAACCTTGATCATGGAAAAAGACATCGACCGCTACCGCTTATGTCAATGGCAGATAATCAAAAATACAGTAAACACAAAGAAATTAAGGGTCAAGAATATCAAAAGTATAATAATTATGATGCAATCGAAGTCCCTTTTACGGATGCTATACCAAGTGATTTTGAAGGAGTTATGGGTGTGCCAATTAGTTTCTTAGATAAGTATTCGCCAGAACAATTTGAAATAATTAAATTTAGGCATGGAAATGACAATTTGGATTTGCGTTTGGAAAACGGTAAGTGTCCATATTTCAGAATTTTAATAAAACACAAAAAATAACGAATGAAAACAACACTCATAACCGATATCACAGTAAAAGATATATGCGAAGGATTTGTATATAATGAATTTGAGGGAAAAGGCTTATTTGGCCTTTCGGGTAGATTGACTATTCAGCCTGAATATCAACGTAATTATATCTATGCCGATGGTAAAAAAGATGTTGCAGTAATCGAATCTATTCTGAAAGGCTATCCATTGGGCTTGATTTATTTCAATAAATTGGCTGATAATAGATTGGAAGTATTAGATGGACAACAACGAATTACCAGTTTCGGTCGGTTTGTAACAGATAAATTTGCTATAATGGATGACAATAACATGCCACATTATTTTGGCAAAATGGATGGTGATAAACAAAAGTTGATTTTGGAAGCCAAACTACTAATCTATGAATGTGAAGGTAAGGAAAGTGAGATAAAAGAGTGGTTTCGGACAATCAACATTGCCGGCGTTCCTCTTAATAGTCAGGAATTGTTGAATGCCGTATATTCAGGTCCGTTTGTTACACTTGGCAAAGAAGAGTTTAGTAATAGTCAAAATGCAAATATACAAAAATGGAGTGCCTACATTTCGGGAAGTGCAAACCGACAAGAGTTTTTGGAAAGAGCACTCGAATGGGTGAGTAAGGGGAATATTGGAGATTATATGAGCCGTCATCGCATAGACACGAATATAGCAGAACTTAAAACATATTTTAATTGCGTAATCGATTGGGTATCTTCTGTTTTTGTAGAAGTAGAGAGTGAAATGCGTGGGCTGGAATGGGGTCGCTTGTACGAACAATACCACAAACAACCTTATGATTCCAAAAAAGTTTTAACTGAAGTTCAAAACTTGTATGCTGACCCTTACATAAAAAACCGCAAAGGTGTTTTTGAGTATACCCTTGGTGGTTCAAAGGATACCAAATTACTTGATGTTCGGGTTTTTGATGAAGCTACTAAAAAAGCAGTTTACACTAAACAAAAGGCTGATGCAGAATTGAATAAATCTTCAAACTGTCTGCTTTGCGCCATTGGGCACGATGCAAACAAAACAAAAATATGGAATATAGCTGATATGGATGCAGACCATGTATCAGCATGGAGCAAAGGCGGTGCTACTGACATTAAGAATTGTCAAATGCTTTGTAAAAGTCATAACCGCGCAAAAGGCAATAGATAGTAATAATTCAGTGAAATAACTAGAGAATTGAATTTGCTCTTAATTTTGCATAGAGTTAAAACCCTACGCAATGCATATCGGACATCGCTATGCGACTGGCTGCCATGATTAACGAGTGGCATCGCCACGACCGATTTCAGGAGCGTATGAATTAATTCTTATGCGATTTTCGATAATGGGTGAATTTATACAGATTCAATTTTATACACCCTTAGCCAATTTGCGGATTTTTTCCTAAAATGTCATTTTTTGCCCAAAATTCTTGCATTTGTGCAAATTCTATATATCTTTGTTTAAATTTTAAATCTAATTGAAATGAAAACACTAATCACTTTTGCTTTTTTAATTGCTATTTCGTTGAGCGGCTTTGCTCAGGTGGATAAAATTGTTGGAAAATGGAAAACCATCGATGATAAAGATGGAAGTGAAAAATCTATTGTATTGATATTTAAGGCTACTAACGGAAGGTATTACGGAAAAATTGAAAAAATATTTAAAGATCCGGAGAAACTTTGTACTGAATGTGAAGGTGCAAACAAGAATCAACCTATTTTGGGCATGATGATTATCAACAATATGGTAGAAAAAGAAGGTAAACTTACCGGTGGAACTATTCTCGATCCAAAGAACGGTAAAGTGTATAAATGCAATATCAGCATTGAAAATGAGAATGACAAGCTGAGTGTACGTGGTTCGCTTGATAAAAACGGCTGGATTGGGCGTTCTCAGACCTGGTTAAGGATAAAATAATTCGACAAATCGCATTTTTAGGTTAAACGTATGCGATTTCACAGAAAATAATTACAAAACATGTTGTACAACATAAAAATTACCCTTATCTTTGCACTGTGTTTTTCATGGTATTAGATTTAAGGTTAATTTTAAAGATTGGGTTGTCGTGAGACAACCTTTCTTGTTTTTAAGAAGATCCAAGAACCAAGAATCAAGAGCCAAGAACCAAGAACAAAAACACTTAAACTGAAAATCAAAACCAAACTACCTTGAAATCAACAGCTAACCGCATATATAGCAGTACATTATCAGCACTTCAAAAAGCGCGTAAAACTGTTTGGTGGCTGCTGAAGCTGATTCTACCTATCAGTCTATGCGTTAGTTTTCTTCAATACTGGGGTGTTATTGCCTGGTTAGCAACTTATCTGAAACCTGTATTTTCACTTATTGGTTTGCGTGGCGAATCGGCCGTGGTATTTATCACCAGCTTATTTGTGCCACTTTACGGACCTATTGCGGTAATCTCCACCATCACACTTACGATGCGTGAAATAACCATTCTGGCAATCATGTGCCTGATTACCCACAACCTGTTTATGGAGACAGCCATTCAGAAAAAAACAGGTTCATCGGCACTTGCACTTTTAATTCTTCGTCCGGTTATTTCGTTTTTTGCAGCCTATCTACTCAATTTATTGTTGCCCGAACATATCGGTGTAAGTCATGCCATTCAGAAAAGCATAACTTTCAGCAGCGTAGGAGATATGCTTCTGAACTGGATTCAAACAGCAGGCTTTCTTTCGCTAAAAATCATGATAATAGTTTGCGGATTGATGATACTTCAGTCCATTCTAAAGGAATTCAAGCTTTTAGCAGCGATATCAAAAACATTTGCTCCGTTTATGAAAATAATGGGACTGACCGATGAAAGTTCGTTTCTGTGGTTTGTAGCACAAACGCTGGGGCTTACTTATGGTTCGGCTGTTATGCTGGAAGAAGTTGAAAACAACGAGATTACACCCTACAGTGCCAATCTGCTGAATTACCACATTGCTATCAACCATTCGCTGCTGGAAGACACTCTGCTTTTTGTAGCTATCGGTGTTCCCGTGTTGTGGATAACCATTCCACGCATAATTCTGGCTATTATTGTAGTATGGTGTGTGAGACTAATAATACATCGGAAATCAAAAAGTCATAACTAATCATTGTAATTTTCTAAAACATTTCATTACTTTTGCATAAGAAACCGTTTTATATCTGATTTATGTCGAACACACGAAAAATGCTCATTGAAGTTGCCCGTCAGCTTTTTGCAAAAAATGGCAAAAAGGAAGTAACTATGAATGACATTGCCGAAGTGTCGAAAAAAGGCCGAAGAACCTTATACACTTATTTCAAAAACAAGGAAGAAATTTACAAGGCGGTAATTGACAAGGAATTAGATACAATAATCGAACGACTTGCTGTAGTTACAAGTCAGAAAATGGAACCAGACGAAAAGTTGACTGCACATATTCTGACTCATTTGGATGCAGTTAAAGATGTGGTTAACCGTAATGGTTCGCTTCGTGCCGATTTCTTTCATGATATCTATGAGGTGGAACGCAAACGCCGGAAAATTGATGTACAAGAAATTGCTTTCATCCGAGCCATTATTGTAGATGGAATTAAAAAAGGTGTTTTCAAACGCATGGATCCTGATTTATCATCCACCATTATTTTCTATGCCATTAAAGGTCTCGAAGTACCCTATATCCGACAGAATATTAATTCAGAATTCGAAAAAAACAAAAACAGCATTGTTGAATTTGTTTTTCAAGGAATTAAGAAGAAGCCATAAATCCCCACACAACTGTCTGTTTTTCAAAGCATAGAGCATTAAATTGCTAGAAACATATTTACCTTTTTCTCTTTTTTCAATTAAAGATATTTTTCTCTAATTGGAAAAATACCTACCTTTGCAAACCCAAAACAATAAAACTAAATAAGTAGAAAAATGGCGTTTGTTAACAACACGATGATTATCAGGCGGGAGCTGATGACCAAACTAATCAAACTTTACAAAGAAGGCAAATTACTTTCGGAAATTGACCGGATGCCCATTCAAATGTCACCCAAAAATGCTCAGGCACGTGGACGATGCTGTATACATAAGGAACGGGCTGTGTTAAAATACAAAATGCTGCCAATTCTGGGTTACAATATTAACGAGGAAGAAGATGAACTTACTCCACTCTCGACTTACGCAAAACAAGCGCTTGAACGAAAAAAATTGAATACCAGCATCCTGACTGTGGTTGATGAAGCTTGCACGTCATGTGTAAAAACGAATTACGTGGTTACCAATCTTTGTAAAGGCTGCGTGGCTCGTTCGTGCTATATGAATTGTCCGAAAGATGCTATCAGCTTTATGGAAAATGGTCAGGCACATATTAATCATTCCAACTGTATAAACTGCGGGATTTGCAAAGAGGCTTGCGCTTATCATTCTATCGTTTTCATACCTGTTCCCTGCGAAGAAGCCTGTCCTGTAAAAGCCATTCAGAAAGATGAGAACGGCATTGAACAAATTGATGAATCGAAATGTATTTACTGTGGGAAGTGTATTAATGCCTGCCCATTCGGGTCGGTATTTGAGGTATCTCAGCTATTTGATATACTTCAGGCTATTAAACGTGGTGAGCAGTTAGTGGCTATCATGGCACCTTCTATCATGTCGCAGTTCAATAACTCTATCGGTGAAATTGGTGCTGCGGTTGAAAAAATAGGATTCGTTGAAGCAATTGAAGTTGCATTCGGAGCAATGGAGACAACCCGTCGTGAAGGTGCTGAACTAAAGGAAAAGCTCGAAGAAGGTCAGCAATTTATGACGACTTCGTGTTGCCCGTCGTACATAGAATTGGTAAACAAGCATATACCCGACATAAAGCCTTACGTTTCGCACACTAAATCGCCCATGTATTATACCATCGAAATGGCAAAAGAGAAATATCCTGATGCCAAAGTGGTATTTGTAGGACCTTGCGTAGGCAAGCGCAAGGAAGTGCAGGATAACCCTATGATTGATTACATTCTCACTTTCGAGGAAATTGATACGCTATTTACCGGATTATCCATCGAAATGGAAAAACCAAGTAAAGAAAAAGAAACTGCTCCTATGCCCGGACGTGGTTTTGCCCGTGCGGGAGGAGTGATAGCAGCCGTGCAGACTCTTTATCCAGATTTGGGAGTGGTTCCGGTACAGGTGGCTAATCTGAATAAAAAGAATATTGGATTGCTTCGGGCTTATGCAAAAGGAAAAGCTCCTGGAAATTTTATTGAAGTAATGGCTTGCGAGGGTGGTTGTATTTCAGGACCTTGCGGAAAAATTGATTACAGTCAGGCTCAGAAGATTTTTAAAAAAGCAATGGAGGAAATTTAGTAGCAGTAAGCAGCAAATAGTAAGCAGTAAACAATATACAATCATAAGAAAGAGTAAATTAAAGGTGGAGTTTACTCTTTTTTTGTGCCGTTGGACTGATTATAAATAACTTGCTTGAGTCGGCAATTACATTCACATTTGCCTGTTTCCAATAATCCACTGCGTTTCAGAAGGTCGTATTCCGTTTTAAAACTGTCGGTAAAAATACCTGTCGTAAGATTTTCCTCAATCTGCGACTGAGTCCACCATTTTGCCTGTTGAACAAAGCGGTCGCTCAATTTAAAGTCGGACATCATACAGCTAATGAACAGAAAAGAATACTGAATTTCGTTTTTACAATCTACCATGTAGTTCGACAAAAACATATATTTGAAATCATCAATATCCAGTTTTTTCTTCACGGTTCGTGCCACACATTGTTCAATTGTCTCTTCCATTACCACATGTGCAGCTAGTGTACTATCCCACATATCAGTTATTTTGCCATTAGTATCAGTTTTCTTATTTAGCAAAATCATACCTTTGTCTACAAAAAGTATGCGTACCACCGGATGCTGATAATTTTTTTCATCATTCAGACTGATGGTATGCTGAATACTTCCAATAATTTTCCCCTGATTATTTACTATCGGCAACCATTCTTCTCTGATAAGTTTCGACCGGACCATCTGAACCCGAAGTATTTCATAAGCCACCAAAAAAAATAAAATTCCAAGATAAACTGACTGAAGAAACTGTTGATATGCACGAAGGTGTACAACTGAGGTTTGAATAATAAGGTAACCAATTATATAAAAAAACAATACCAATGCAAATATCCAAATTACCCGATATAATTCTTCAAAATTATTAGTCATCGGAATGAGGTTTGACATCAATCGCTGGACAATCTTTTGTATTTGTGTACGAAAAATCAGAAAAACTGCAAAAAATGACAGAACCACACACTCATAAATTATTTCGTAACTTATGACCGGAAACGGAAGCAATGTTTCAAAAGCAGCTATCATGCTTGCTGCAACAAAAATAGTTGTACCAATCAGATGCCACGTAAAAATGCGGTTGTACACAAAATAAGTGTATATCAGTTGAATTATTGCAAATGGAATTGAAACTTCCCAGGCACGAATCATTCCAAAGAAATCGTCAACCACTAAAAACGTCAGCAGTGGCAGGAAATGAAAAATGGGATTAAAGAAAGATTCTTTTATGTGCTTGCGGAATTTATCCATATCAAAAAACTATAATCATCGAATTTCTAACAATTCAATCTGATTATAGTTTGATTTACGGCACAAAAAGTGAAAATTATAACTAAAACGCCATCATGCGGCTCACATACTTACCAATGATGTCAAACTCCAGATTCACAACCGTTCCGGCTTTTATCTGGTGGAAATTGGTATGTTCGTAGGTATAAGGAATTATAGCCACCTGAAAAGTAGTATCGGTAGGGTTGCAGACAGTCAGACTCACACCGTTTACAGTTACTGAACCTTTATCCACAGTCATGTAGCCTCGTTTAGCCATTTCTTTATCAAAAACATATTTGAACGTGAAATACCAACTTCCGTCTGCTTCCATTACTTCGGTGCAGGTTGCAGTCTGATCCACATGACCTTGCACAATATGACCATCCAACCGACCATTCATCATCATGCTACGCTCCAGATTCACCTTACTGCCCACCACCAGTAAACCAAGATTCGTTCGGTCGAGTGTTTCTTTGATAGCCGTTACGGTATAAATGTCGGCAGTTTTTGAAACCACCGTGAGACATACGCCGTTGTGCGCCACACTCTGATCAATTTTTAATTCGCCGGTGAACGAGCATGAAACGGTAATATGCAGATTTTCCTTGTCTTTCTGCAAAGCCACCACCTGAGCAGCTTCTTCAATTATTCCTGAAAACATATCTTTTAATTTACAATTTATTAATTTACAATGTACAATTTTAGCTAATTTCATTTACATTTAATGGTAAATTGTAAATGAACAAATAGTCAATTATCAATTATGATCTTGATATAGACTTCACTCCTTTTACCAGTCTGATTTTCTTGATGATACCTTCCAGTTCGTTGGTATCGTTTACCATGATGGTGAGGTTTCCCTGAAAAAGTCCGGCATTTGAATCAATCGAAATCGAGCGTAACGATATATTCTTTTCTTTCGAAATGAGTGAAGTGATATTGGTCACAATGCCAATATCATCGTGTCCCACAATGCGCAGTGTGATAGGATATTGCGAACCAACTGATTTACCCGACCAGCGAGCTTTTACAATACGATAACCAAATCGTTGAATCATCTGTGGCGCATTGGAGCAATCGGTTTTGTGAATTTTGATACCGCCAACCACAGATACAAACCCGAATACATCATCGCCAAAAATCGGATTACAGCATTTGGCAAGCTTGAAATCAACTCCTTTCAAGTCCTCGCCAATAACTAATACATCATCTTTGCCAGAAGTCTCAACCTGCTGAATTTCCTTTGAAAAAGAATCAGCACGGCGAATATCCGGCTGCTCTAAAACAGTTGGTTTGTCCAGATCGACATACGCATCGCGCACCACATGCATATCCAGTTTCTCATGCGCTATTTCCTGATAAAAGTCGCTTACCGTTTTATAACCTTTCTTCTTTGCCAAACGGGAAATCTTTCCATCGTCCAGGTCAATTTTCCAGTTCTTAAAGCGGCGAATAAGCGTTTCGCGACCCATTTCAGCATCTTTAAACTCCACTTCCTTGAGTGCCTGACGGATTTTATTCTTCGCTTTAGAAGTTGTTACCACATTCAGCCATGCCGGATTGGGTTTCTGGGTAGGTGAAGTCAGAATTTCTACCTGATCGCCATTATTAAGTTCGTGTTTTATCTGAACATTTTTACCATTAATCTTCGCTCCCACACACTTAGAACCAAGACCAGAATGAATGGAGAAGGCAAAATCGAGCACGGTTGCTCCTTTGGGGAGTTTATGCAAATCTCCATTGGGCGTGAACACAAACACTTCTTTATCATACAGGTTGAGTTTGAACTCATCCATAAAATCCACCGCATTCAGTTCAGGATTTTCCAAAATTTCACGAATGCTTTTAAGCCACTCATCCATGCCCGATTCGCTCTTAATACCCTTGTATTTCCAGTGAGCAGCCAATCCTTTCTCAGCAACCTCGTCCATACGCACCGTGCGAATCTGTACTTCCACCCATTTGCCCTCTGGACCTAACACCGTAGTATGCAGGCTTTCGTAACCATTAGATTTAGGTATGGAAAGCCAGTCGCGCAGACGCTTCGGGTTGGGTTGGTATAAATCGGCAACAATGGAATAAGCCTGCCAGCAAGCCGCTTTTTCCTTATCAACCGGCACATCAAAGATGATACGAATAGCAAAAAGATCGTATATATTTTCGAACGCAGTGTTCTGTTTCTTTATCTTAGTATAAATAGAATGAATCGATTTCGTGCGTCCTTTGATGGAAAATTCATAGCCAAGTTCACTGAGCTTTTCCTTTAACGGAGTAATAAAATCTGAAATAAATTTATCGCGCGACCGCTTGGTTGCGTTGAGCTTATGGGCAATTTCACGGTATATTTCACGATTTGTATGCTTCAGTGACAAATCCTCCAGTTCTGTTTTTACGGCATACAAACCCATGCGGTGAGCCAGTGGCGCATACAGAAACGATGCTTCACGTGCTATGCTTTGATGTTTTTCCTCCGGATACGAGTCGAGAATTCGCATTATATGTAAATGTTCGGAAATAATGATTAGAATCACCCGGATATCCTCGGCAAAGGTGAGGAACAGCTTCCTAAAATTCTCTGTTTCGAGCGAAGCATTACGGGCATAAAGCTCATTCACACGCATCATGCCGCTTATGATGGTGGAAATCTGAGTACTGAATTTTTTCTCAACATCGGCAACACTCAGCTTTTTGTTTTCGACCAACTCCCGAAACAAAATGCTCAACACGGCAGCTTTTCCCAAACCAATTTCACCCAATACAATGGCGATGATGCTGAGTTTATCAGACCACTTCTGATTCAGGTTGCTGCCTTTCAGCAGTTTTCTGATTTCATCGCGTTCGGCAACAGTGAAAAGTGCTGGATATGCACGCAGCAACTGCTTGTATTGTATGGAAAGTGCTGAATTCATTTGCTCTCTAATCTCTTGGTTTCTGGTTCTTGGTTATAACGAAAGTGCAAAGATACGACACAAATTGAAGATGTTTGAAGCGGAAACTCAAAAAAGTCAAAACATTCCGTCGAAAAATCATTTTTTTAATAAAAGGCCTATTTATTGGTAGGTTTGAATTTTCTTTCCTATTTTTGCAGTGAAAGTGTAATTTTGAACCGTGAAAGACAAATCAACTATCCTTACTAACTATTTAATTATTGAGATTGACGCAGAAGGTATTTCGTTGTCAGTATTTGATAAGCCAAACCATCTGTTTTCAGGAAAACGGATTGAAAGTGATGTTTACACTATAAAAAGAGATGAACTTCACAATCTGCTTAAAGTTGAAACCGATTTAAACATCAATAAAGTAGATGTAATTGTTGAATCTTATCAATACTGCATCATTCCTACAGATATTTTCAAACCCGAAGAGGCAATAGATTTTTTATTGTTCGAACACAAACCGGCGCCAACCGACAGCATTCTCTACAATAAAATTCCCGAATTTGGCATTGTGAATGTTTTTGCCATTCCTGAATCTGTACTTGATGTTGTGAATCAATTATTTCCGCAAACAGCTATCGAGCATCATTTGAGTCGATTTATCACCGAAAATCTTTTGTTGCAGTACGAAAACTGTCTTTATTGCAATGCAAGAAGCAAAAAATTTGATGCTGTGGTTGTGAAGAACGGAAAACTGGCGCTGATAAACAGTTTTGAGTACAAAACTCCTGAAGATTTTCTGTATTTCGTAATCAACATTTACGATAAACTGTCGCTCAACCAGCAGAAACATCCGGTTTATTTACAGAATAACACTAATAATCAGAGAATTGAACAAATACTAAAAACCTACCTGACAACAATTAAACTATGAGAATAATAAGCGGACGTTTCAAAGGCAGACGAATAAGCGCACCAACTACTATCACTGCACGCCCTACAACGGACTTCGCCAAGGAAGGGTTGTTTAATTTATTGAACAACCGTATTGATTTTGATGGAATTGACATACTCGATTTATTTGCCGGAACAGGCAGCATAAGCATTGAGTTTGTATCGAGGGATTGCAACAGCGTAATCACTATTGAACAAAACGAAAAGCATTGCAATTTTATTCGCAAAGTTTGTAATGAGCTGAAAATAGACAATCTGACACTCCTGAAAACAGATGTTTTTAAATATATCACCGGCTGTCATACTCAGTTCGATATGATTTTTGCCGACCCACCCTACGAACTGGAGAAACTGTCCGAAATTCCCGATTTGATTTTCAATAATAAACTATTGAAAGCAGATGGACTTTTTGTGTTGGAACATTCAGCCAAACACAGTTTCCAAAACCATCCTAATTTTACAGATCATCGCCATTACGGCAATGTAAACTTCAGTTTCTTCGAACCGAAAGCTTAAATAAGCTTAAATAAAATGATTTAACTCTACAAAAACTTTTAAAAAGTTTCGGAAACAAGAATTCAGCCCCAAATTTAATCAAACAGAACGATATTTAGTCGTACAATAAATTATAGTTTATACTACAAAAGCAACATCGAGAATATTTCATAAAATCTGGAACGAATTCCTCCAAACTTGCATTCAGCAAGCAATTTCATTGAATATTGGGTATTGCTTCAAATTTCTTTTTTTTTGTTTTCCGTTCAAAAACAAAAATATTAACCCGCTAATAAAACTCACTGTAGATATTACTACAAAACTCTACACACATTCTGAATAACAGCATTTTAAGTTCAAATCTTCAACCCTTTTTTTATTGAAATATAGTTATACATTTGCATCATAAACATGGATATAACCAATGGAATAGATTGATTTTATTCTTGTATTAATTTAAAAAAAAGTCTAATTATGAAAGCAAATGCACTTATTCTGATGAAGAAATTTCAGGAAAACATATATAATATCCTGCTCACATCGACCGTTGTAGTTTTAATGACCTTTTTCTTTGCAGTAGCACTAACAAGTCAATAATTTGAATTATAAAAGTAATCCTATTAAAAGCATATCGGAGCAATGAAAGTATTTCTAATGAATTCATTACTTTATGAAAAATTAAATGAGAATACAAGTCAACTATTACTGATACTAATTATTGTAATATTAATTTTATCACTAACTGGGGCGTCTTTATTTATTTAACATTAATAATTTCAACAAAAAAGCTGACCGGATAATTTCGATCAGCTTTTTTTGTTTCAACCTTACCTTCTATTATTGTCTTTTCAATACAAATGCAGTACGGGCAGGAATATAAAGTTTCAGCCATTCTTTACCCGATTCATGTTTTGGAGTTGGGATAGTTAAATGTTTAGTTTTTGCATCTACCAAATCATATCCTCCAAATTCAGAACTATCGGTGTTTAATACCATTTTGTAAGTTCCCTTGTCAGCCAGAATTCCATAATCGGTATATGATTCAGCTCCGTTGAAATTAAATACAAATACTAAATCTCCCCGTTGATAAGCCAGAACTTTATCATCCTCTTTATTCCAAAGCTGATAAATCGGCAATTTATTAAACTCTTTTTCGCCATTAATAATACTTATCATGGCACGATCAAATTCGCCTAAAACATGGTATAGATTTTTCACATTGTCAACTAGCTCCCACTGACGACGGGCATATTTATGTGACCATCCATTTCCTTCGCGTGGAAAATCAATCCACTCGGGATGACCGAATTCATTTCCCATAAAGTTAAGATAGCCACCATTTATGGTTGTTGAAGTTATCAGACGAATCATTTTATGTAAAGCTATTCCTCTGTCAACTGTCAAAGTATTGTCACCACGCTGCATGTGCCAGTACATTTCGGCATCAATCAGGCGGAAAATAATGGTTTTATCACCTACCAGCGCCTGATCATGACTTTCGGCATAACTGATTGTTTTTTCATCGGCACGGCGGTTTGTCAATTCCCAATAAATATGTCCTACTTTCCAGTCTTCGTCCTTCACTTCCTTGATATATTTAATCCAGAAATCAGGAATTCCCATAGCCATACGGTAATCAAAACCGATTCCACCTTCACTGACTTTGGTTGCCAATCCAGGCATACCGCTCACTTCTTCAGCAACTGTTATTGCATTGGGATTTACCTCATGAATGAGTTTATTGGCAAGAGTCAGATAACAAATTGCATCACCATCCTGATTCATATTATAATATGATTCATATCCGTTGAAATCCTCACCTAATCCATGACTGCGATACAACATGGAAGTTACACCGTCGAAGCGATAACCATCAAATTTGTACTCGTCGAGCCAAAATTTGCAATTGGAAAGCAAAAAATGCAATACTGATGGCTTGGCATAATCGAAACATAGTGAGTCCCAAGCAGGATGTTCGCGTCGTGATCCGCCATGAAAATACTGATAAGGCGTGCCGTCAAAACGTCCTAATCCTTCAATCTCATTTTTCACTGCGTGAGAATGCACAATATCCATAATCACTGAAATGCCTATACCATGAGCTTCGTCAATCAGATGTTTTAGTTCTTCGGGGGTTCCAAATCGGGAAGAGGCTGCAAAAAAACTAGACACATGATATCCAAACGAGCCATAATACGGATGTTCCTGAATGGCCATAATTTGAATACAATTGTATCCTGCTTTATGAATGCGAGGCAAAACTGAAACACGGAATTCATTGTAAGTTGAAACCTTTTCCTCTGAACTCGACATGCCAATATGGCATTCGTAAATCAAAAGTGGATTCGTTGTGGGTTTGAATTTGGTATTTTTGAATTTGTAAGTCTGAATTGGATTCCAAACCTGAGCACTGAAAATTTTAGTGGCATCATCCTGAACAACCCTTCGCGCCCAAGCAGGAATACGCTCACCACTGCCTCCATCCCACTCTATCAACAATTTATAATGTTGTGAATGAGCCATAGCATAATCGGGCAATCGGATTTCCCAAACACCGTTCTGCATCTTTTTAAGCTGATAATCAGGATGGCGTTGCCAGTTATTGAAGTCGCCAATTAAAAAAATAGCAGTAGCATTTGGTGCCCATTCCCTGAAAATCCAACCATCGGGCAAATGGTGTAACCCAAAATACAAATATCCGGTAGCAAACGAAGAAAGTGACTGACCTTCAGCAACAAGCTTTTTTTCAACACTCTCGAAATACTCATAACGACCGTTTATAGCACCCGAATAGGGTTCGAGCCAAGGGTCGGATTTTAAAATAGCAAGATCTTTCATTTGATGGGTTTGATTGTTTATACTTTTTCTTTTCCGACATAAAAGTGAGGTTATAACAACACTTTTACTATAACTTTTTTAAGCTGTCCCTGAGCAATTCCGGGTTGATGAGCATCTTCAGGAAAGAATACTGCAAACTGATATGGTAGTACGTTTAGAAAACTGGTGGCTTTATCAGCAAAAAAAGCGACATCCTTTTCTGGATTATATTCCTGGGTAGTCTCTTTCAAATTATTCACAGAAATCCAGCCCATTGTTTCGGGTGCAGTTATTGGAACCTGAATATCTATATACTTTTTGTGGGTTTCCATTTTGGCCTCGTCAGCTGATTTGCCAACTATTTCCTGAACATTTACAAATAAATCCGAACCATCAATCTCGGTTTTTCCTAAAGGAAGAGCATTTAAATCTGTATTCAACAAGAAATCAAAAGCTTTTTTGAAACGCGGGTGTACTGACTCATAACGGGCAGCATTTTTTAAGTCATCTAAAATCATCTTTTTATTTACAATTTAATTATTTACAATTTACAATTGGAGGGAATAAGTCACTTAATCTCATCCACAGTGTAATTCAAAAAGCGGTTAAGCGGATATCCACATTTCAACACGTTGGTCATAACACTCATGAAATCAGGTGATTTAACCTGTTCATCATTAAAGCGATAATCTACCAGATAATGCTTCAGTTTGAGTAATTCGGCATCGGGGAAATCTTTGGGGAAGCCGGCTGGAACAGTTTTCAACTTATCTTCCTGAAAAAACTCTGAGAAATACTGCGAGAATTCCTGACTATGACGTATTTGATTTAATTCATCAATGTTGTCATAGACGCTTTGTCGAAGTGCTTTCAATAAATTTGGCTCAGGACCCCAAACACCAACACCCACGAAACAACCGTCAGGGTCGAGATGAATATAATAGCCCCCACGTTGACTTTTACGTCCACCGGCCGTAGCAACAAATACCCCAAAATGAGTTTTATAAGGCGTTTTGTCGTGCGAAAAACGGGTATCCCTGTAAATACGGAAAATGCAATCTTTCGCTTCTACATGTTTAATTTCTTCATCGAATTTTGAAATATCAATGATTAATTGCTTACTGATTTGTTCAAATTCAGTTTTTACCTGATCAAACCATTTTTTATTTTCGGCAAACCACTCACGGTTGTTATTTGTTTTCAGTTCTTTTAAAAAACTGAGAATATTTTCTACTGACATAAGAACTATTTTTGCGTATGACAAATATAGAACAAAATTAAGACATAAACGAACTAAAAGTCCTTTTTTTTTCATCACACCTCAATTTTGCAGAAAATTGATTACTTTTGCACGACAATTTAAAACGGATATTCTCTATAAAACAACCTGTAATCTGCTATCATACAGCAAGTTTATAAAATATCAATGAGTTAATAGAAAAAGAATGAAACACCGTATCAACCAACTGCTTGAAGAAGTAAACGAACTCGCCGCTTCAAACCTCGATGAACTGGAAGCCATACGCATTAAATATCTGAGCAAAAAAGGTCAGATTTCTGAATTGTTCAACGATTTCAGAAACGTGGCTAATGAAGAAAAGCGTGAAGTAGGGCAATTATTGAATGATTTGAAAAATCAGGCTCAGGATAAAATAAACGACCTGAAAGAAACTTTCAGTAATACACAACAAACGGATTCAAAAAGTGATTTGACCCGAAGTGCTGACCCGTTGAAATTAGGTACACGTCATCCTTTGTCGCTGGTTAAGCATGAAATTATTGATATTTTCTCACGGATAGGATTTACTATTGCCGAAGGTCCTGAGATAGAAGACGACTGGCATGTGTTTGGTGCTTTGAACTTTCCACCCGAACATCCAGCACGCGATATGCAGGATACTTTCTTTATCGAACAAAATCCGGATGTATTGCTTCGCACACACACTTCATCGGTACAATCACGGGTAATGGCAAAACAAAAACCGCCCATCCGCATGTTGTTTCCCGGTCGTGTGTATCGTAACGAAGCCATTTCGTATCGCGCACATTGCTTTTTCCATCAGGTAGAGGGATTATATATTGATAAAGATGTTTCGTTTGCTGACCTGAAACAAGCCTTGATGTATTTTGCCAAGGAAATGTTTGGTGAAAATACCGAGATACGTTTGCGTCCATCTTATTTCCCATTCACCGAACCTAGTGCCGAAATGGATATTTCCTGTAATATCTGTGGCGGAAAAGGTTGTCCTTTCTGCAAACACACAGGTTGGGTGGAAATTCTGGGATGCGGCATGGTTGACCCAAATGTCCTTGAAAATTGCGGAATTGATTCAAAAATATATTCCGGTTATGCCTTTGGAATGGGCGTGGAGCGCATTACCAACCTGAAATTTCAGGTAAAAGACCTCCGCATGTTCTCCGAAAACGATGTGCGATTCCTGCAGCAGTTTGAATCGGCGTATTAGACAGAATCAAGTCAAAAGATAATAAACCGAAAACCGTATTGAGAAATCAATGCGGTTTTTTTTGTAAATTAAGACTAAGTCGTACCAAAAAATTGTATTTTTACACAATATATTTATTACACAATTTAATTCAATGAAAAAAGCCAACATAGCTTCTCAACGCTTCACCGCCCTCGATGTTTTTCGTGGGTTAACCGTTTGCTTTATGATTATCGTAAATACAACCGGAAATGGAAATACGACTTACTGGCCGTTGCTTCATGCCGACTGGAATGGCTTCACTCCTACCGATTTGGTGTTTCCTTCTTTTCTGTTCGCTGTTGGTAATGCACTTAGTTTTGCAATGAAACGCTGGGAAACGATGAAACAATCTGAAGTTCTGCTGAAAATTTTCAAACGTACAATGCTGATTTTTCTGATTGGATACCTGATGTATTGGTTTCCATTTTTCAAACTCGATACTCAATCACATTTGATTTTATCACCCATTTCACATACCCGCATTTTGGGTGTACTACAGCGAATTGCACTTTGTTACGGCATATCAGCACTATTGGTTTATTATCTTGGAACATGGAAAACAATTTGGATTGGAATTGCATCATTATTGGTTTACTGGGTCTTATTACTTGCTTTTGGAAGTGCCGGAGCTGAATTCAGTAAAACCGGAAATGCTGTATTGCGCTTTGATACCTGGCTGTTGGGAATCGATCATTTGTATAGAGGCGAAGGTTTTCCGTTTGACCCGGAAGGAATTTTGAGTACCATCCCGGCATTGTTTAATGTGATTGGCGGATATGTAGTCGGTGTATTTCTGCAGAAAAAAGTAGAAAACACGAAAGGACTTGTTCGTTTGGCACTTGCCGGAGCTATTTTTGTATTACTGGCAGTGTTATGGAATTACTACTTCCCCATTAATAAAAAACTGTGGACAAGTTCCTATGCCTTGCTGACGGTTGGTCTGGATTGTGTGTTGATAGCTGGAATTGTATATCTTATTGATTTTCTTGGATTGAAAAAGGGAACACATTTCTTTTTGGTAACAGGCAAAAATCCACTTTTAATTTATCTATTAAGTGAGGTAGGTGTTACAATTATGTTTTTAATCACTATTGGAAATGAATCTCTTTTCAGATGGCTTTATAGTTATATTTTTGTACTAGCCGGTGATTATTTTGGTGCTTTTCTTTTTGCTGTGTGGTGGATGTTGACTTGTTGGATGGTCGGTTATCTGTTGGACAAAAAAAAGATTTACATTAAGATCTGATTTTAACTCAAATTTCTTACTGAATATATTGCCTGATTAACTTAAACCACTATCTTTGTAACCATTATTTAATCCAATTTATAATCAGTTGTATGAAAAAATTAATTTTATTATCAGTTCTTTTTCTTGGTTTAGCTTCTTCAACTGTAAGTGCACAAACTTACAGCACCAACAAGTTTAAATTTGACTCCCGCATGTACATTCCACAGTTTGGAGACCCTTATAACCCAGCATTAAGCGGTGTTTGTTCATTTATTATGCCAGGATTGGGACAAATGATTTCGGGTGAAGTGGGGCGTGGATTGGGTTTTTTAGGTGGTTCGGCGGCATGTGGATTGGTTGGTTTTGTTGGATATGGAATCGTTGTAACGAATGCATACAATGGTAATAGCTCAGCAGCTGAAGCAGGCTTAAGTTTAATGCTCGTTGGGTTTACAGCAATGGCAGTAGTCGATATCTGGGCCATTGTGGATGCAGTAAATGTAGCCAAGGTAAATAACATGTATATACAAAGTTTGCGCAAAGCTTCTTCCATTAATTTTGAGTTAGCACCTTATATTTCACAAATTTCTGTAAATAATAAAATAGAGACTCCTGTTGGACTGAGTCTGAAGATGTCTTTTTGATTTTCTCAAAAACATCTCAAAAAATCCGTTGTCCGATTGACATCGGATTTTTTTTGTTTGAATAAGAACACAGCCATGTTGCCTATAATCTGTATGAATTTACCCCATAAGCGGGATGTATTTCAAAAAGACTATTATTTACAATTAAAACTACAAAACAGCAATTATAACAATATATGTAAATACGCAAGCATATTATGTGTATTTTATTTAATATATTATAATTTATAGCGTTCAATCCATTCTGAAGGCAGAAAAATCAATTAT
>CAIKVR010000030.1 GCA_903830915.1 uncultured Bacteroidales bacterium | reverse complement strand
ATTTTAACGACGTTCAGGAAGTAGGTGTTATCATGCATGCATACAAACCAGATTATGGTAATGAAATCGAATTTTCAAACTTTACGGTGAATGGTATTAAAACGGCTGATACACCTACAAGTGTTTCAAAAGTAAATGAAACTGGAGCACAAGTTTATAATAAAGCCGGACAAATTGCAGTTGACTTAACTGCCGTGAAAGGTGCTTCTACCGTTTCAATTATCGACACCAAAGGTGCTGTTATCAAAACCGTTCAAAGTGCTGGTAATGAATTGTTGACTATCAACGTGGCTAACAAAGGTATTTATTTGGTTCAAGTAAAAAATGCCGGTAAAGTTTCTACAGTAAAAGTAGTATTGTAAAAAATCAATTTCTATTTTTATTATGAGATAGAAAAAAAACAATGAAGAGGTTGGAGGTATGAGTGCCCCAACCTCTTCTTTTAAATTATAATCGTATAGTTAACCATATTAATAATATTCTCATGAACAAAAAAATCATCTCTCTAATGATAGCGCTTTGCTGTCTTTTTCTTACCCTGCAGGCTCAACAAACCCAGCGCATGTTTTTTGTCGGCAACAGCGTTACTGATGCCATGAATTATCAAGGCCTTAAATCCATTGTGCAGTCGCGTGGAAATGTGGATACCTGGTCGCGCCTAATGATACCTGGAGCTCCATTATCCTATCTTTGGGATGCCCGAACAACAGGGGGATTCACAGAACAACCTTACGGTAATCCCGACAATGCATTTACGGTTTACAGCTGGGATATACTCTCCCTTCAGCCTTTTGACAGGGGGATAGAAGGGGTTGATGGCGATCGCATCATGTGCGCCAATTTTTACAATCTGATTAAATCAAAAAGTCCTGACTGTGAAGTTTTTATATATGCACACTGGCCACGCACACCGGGTAATATATCTGAATTAGTGGCTACCCAGCAGCAGTATAACGATGCGTGGTTGAGTCAAACAGGCGTTGAGACCCGTAAGTATTACGAAGATCTTACCGCAGTTTTGCGAACCGATTACCCAGCCACTGCGGCCAAAATACGCATGGTGCCCATAGGCGAGGTGATGTACCAACTTAATAATAATGCAGCTTTTTTGGCCGCTGCAGGTATAACTTCTATTTGGGGAGTTTACTCCGATGGCATTCACATGAAAGGATTTGGTTCTTACATTGCCTCTTGCGTGATGTACGCCATGGCCTACCACGATGACCCTGCCGGATTGGGTGTGCCTGGTGATTTTGGCACCATCCCTGCCGCTGCCTTGCCTTATATTCATCAGGCTGTGAAAGATGTGATTATTGCCAAATCTACTTTGACTGGCATTACCTATTTTGGTGCTGCGCCAGTGCTTTCGGTTGCGCTCAATGCTTCAGCAATAGAATTGAACACTACCAAAACCGCCACTTTAACGCCTATTTTCACTCCTTCCAATGCGGCCAATAAAGCGGTAAGTTGGGGAAGCTCCAACGATGCCGTAGCCAGTGTCCTGAACGGTGTGGTGACTGCCAATGCTGTGGGAACTGCCAATATAACGGTAACCACTACCGATGGTGGAAAACAAGCGGTATGTGCCGTAACCGTAGTGAATAATGGAACTGCCGTGACAGGTATTGCTTTGAATAAATCAACTACCAATATAGTGGTGGCAGCTACCGAAACACTTACTGCTACCATTTCTCCTGCCGGTGCTACCAATAAAAACGTGCTCTGGTCCAGTTCGGATCCTAGCATTGCCACAGTAAGTGCCACCGGACTTGTTACTGGTGTTAAAAAAGGGGTGGCTACTATCTCGGTTAGTTCTGTGAATGGATTGTTTACTGCTCCCTGTGTAGTTACGGTTACGCAAGTTAATCATCCACCAGTTGCAGTAATGAAATTTAGTCCGGGCAATGCCGGCTATGCGCCTTATAAAGTGAGTTTCGATGGTCGCTCTAGTTCCGATCCCGACCCAGGGGACTTCGTACTCGGTTACGACTGGGTGGTAAAACTACAAGGTGCTGCTACCAATTTGGCTACGGAAGTGAGCAATGGTTTCGATTATACGTTTACCACACCGGGTGTTTATGAAGTGACTCTACAGGCTGTGGACAATGCCGAACAACTTCGCAGCTTGAATACCGAAAAAGTCGTTATCACCGTGTTGGCTATGCCAGCCGTTCCGGCAGCCGAAACAGCTTTATGTTACGAAGGTTTTGACTATGTTAAGTCAGCCATTACCGATCTTAATGGTGGTCGTGGATGGAAACAAGGTTGGGTAGTGCAAGATCCAACGAGCAATACAGTGGATGAATTTGCTGTTGATAATACCACTCCTATTACAGTGACCAATTTACGTGCCTCAGGTAATTATATGAAATTAGGTCAGGGCTACTCTGGTTGTGGTCGACCATTGGACATCTCTGCTGCTGGTGCTTTTAAGAACTACCTCAATGCCAGTGGTAATATTGGAAAAGCTGGTACCACCCTTTGGTTCAGTACCATCATTCGTCCACAAAGTAATAACAAAAGCTGTAGTGTCTCCTTTAGTAACAGTGGTATTGGATGGTACACCAACAATGGCGATCAAAAAGTAGATTTTGGTTGTTTTGGAGGTGCCTATTGGGGATTTGCCTTCGGGTGGGATGTGGCCAGGACGTACAATATGAGTACGATACCGGTAGTGAACAATACACCAGCCTTTTTGGTTGCAAAAGTTGATTTTGGTGCAACAAATACGGTAACCCTTTATGTAAATCCAGCTCCGGGTAATGCGCCCACAGGAACGCCAGTGATTGGAACTACTACTTCAAACATTGAATTTAAAACCCTCGGTATGACCTTTGGTGTAGGTTCCAACCAAATGGGATTGGACGAAATCCGTTTTGGAACAAGCTATGCCGATGTGGCACCGATGAATATTCCTGATACAGCTCCTCCAACAACACCTACCGGACTTACAGTGGGTGCTATAACCAGTGCTTCTGTAGTATTGAACTGGAATGCCAGCGTAAATGCAGTGGGTACTACTACTTATGATGTGTATCAAGGTGGTGTATTGGTGGCTGGAAGTAATACTACTAATACTACTTATACTGTTACAGGACTCACCCCATCTACTTTATATAGTTTTACGGTAATCGCAAAAGATGGTTTTGGAAGTGCAGTTGCTACCGATCCCGTAACGGCCACTACTTCGGCTCCTGTTGTGGATGCTGCTGCACCAACAACTCCTACCGGACTAGCCGTGGGAACTATCACCAGCTCTTCTGTAGTGTTGAACTGGAATGCCAGCGTAAATGTTGTAGGAACTACTACTTATGATGTATATAAGGGTGGCGTATTGGTGGCTGGAAGTAATACTACTAATACTACTTATACTGTTAATGGACTTGCCGCCTCTACCTTGTATAGTTTTACGGTAATCGCAAAAGATGGTTTTGGTAGTGCTGTTGCCACCGATCCTGTAACTGCTACCACTTCCGCTACTGTTGTGCCTGTTGTAGGAGCTCCCAATCTGTATGAAGGGTTTAATTATCCGCTTGGAGCGACAGATTTTAGCTACGATGCTGCTAACTGGAAAGGTGCATGGGCATCGGTTGGAGGAAGTGGAGCTACATTTGGAGGCGCAAATAATGGTATAGCAACTGCTTCGCCTCTTGTTGTTTCCGGTTTGCTACAGACAGGAAATTACTACTTAGGTACTGCTGCATGGGTTAGTACCGTACTACGTGAAGTTAACCGTGACTGGAATTCTCCGTATGCCGATTATCTGACGGCGAGTAGTAAGCAGCTTGGACTTGCAGGTAAGACACTTTGGCTGAGTATCATTTTACGACCTCAGACCACCTCGAAAACAGCATATTTAGGTGGTGGTATAGGATTGGATGCTACTTGTTTATTCAGTATCGGAGCTTTTGGAGGCACCTATTGGGGCCTTAAAATAGGTACAATAGAATACCCAAGTACTGTTCCGATTGTGGTCAATGAAGCGGTATTCTTAGTATGTAAAATTGATTTTGCAGCCACTACCACGGTTACATTGTATGTAAATCCTACACCTGGAGCTGCACCTACCGGCACACCCATTGTACAAACAACTACAAGTGATCTTTCTTTTGTATATATAAAATTAGGAACATCAGGTGGTGGAACTGGAGGAGGAATGTCAGCGGATGAATTGCATGTAGCTACTACTTATGCATTGGTGGCACCAAGTACTGGCGGCAATACAGGTATTACTAAAAACTCAGTAGAAAACGTACATGTTTATAGCAATAACGGTCAAATAGTAGCTGACCTCTCCGCATTAAATAGTGCATCTACAGTCACGGTATTTGACATAAAAGGATCTGCAATCAAATCGATTCAAAGTGCAGGTGCTGAATTGTTACATATCAATGTGGACAACAAGGGTGTTTATATGGTTCGTATTCAAAATGGAGCTAAAGTATCTACAGTAAAAGTAGTGTTGTAAAATATCAGCAATCATGACGGTTTTTTGGCGATTCTCAGTGCTGATTACGAATGCCAGATAGTTGAATAGCTTTTTTATCAAAATAGGACTTAATTCAACCCCTGACTTCTAAGTGTGTATTTAGAAGTCAGGGCTGTTTTAAGATATTATTTTCTCAAATCACTAAATATGTATTGAACTCACAATAAAAAAATGAAAATACAATCTATCTCTTTTTTCGTACGCAAATTGCTACTAATATTGGCGTTTGCAGGTTTTTCGACAAGTAATGTGCTAGCGCTTCAGTTGGCTACCTGGAATTTTGCAGGATGGAATCCAACCAAAGTAACGAGGACTACAGCAGCACCCACTACCACCAGTGCCAATGTAATAGTATCGAATTTAACCATGGGGGCAGGTTTAGACGGCAGCGAACTTTATTTTTCCGACAATGCATTCTGCGGATCGCAGATGACTGCCACTACCCTTGCTCAAGCCATTGCCAATAATGAGTATTATGAATTTACCATACAGTCGGTTGCTCCAAAGCAACTCTCCATTGCGTCTATCGATGTGAGTGCTTTATGCCAAGGTCAAGTCACTACATTTGCCTTAATGTCAAGCATTAAAGGCTTTACTTCGGCAGCAGGGAATGTTATTTCCAGCATCACTACAGGGCCAGACAATAACTGGAATATCCCTACACAAAGCTTATTGGCTACAGGTCATGTCAGCCTAACTACGGCAGTAACGTTTAGAATCTATATCTATGCTGCTACTAACCAGCAATGGACTGCGTTTGGATTTGGTGGCCACGCTGCTCCTGCCACTTGCGACTTTGCAGTGATGGGTGTATCTGATCAACCCGATTTGAACCCTCCTACTACTCCCGGCTCTCTTGCTGCCGTGGGGGTGGGTGCCACTAACCTTAAATTAACCTGGACTGCTTCTACCGACGACAATGGTGTAGTGGGCTATGATATAAAACAAGATGGCGTTCTTATTGGTTCTACCACTACCAAATTGTTTTATAACATTTTGGGTCTTACTCCAAGTACCGCTTATACGTTTACAGTTACTGCCAAAGATGCTACTGCCAAGAACTCTACTCCGGCTTCTGTACTTGTTACCACTGCCGCTCCGGGGTCTGTGGGCGGTTTGCCGCAATTGCCAATAGGAATGAATCTCCCCAGCTTAGAATACTACACTACTGCTCTCCCTTTTACCGATGCGATGACATCTAGTGGCGACATGTTTACCACCTACCCTTCAGGGCCTTGGAATTCCGAGAAGATTTCCGAAATTCCCCGTGATGCCAATGGTTATCCCACCACATTGCCTTTTTCCACTTCCGATGGAAAATCGTCCATTGTTCGGTTTCTGTTGAATGACTATTATTCAGGACGCTACGTACTTACTTTTACAGGGGCAGGTACCATAAGTATTTCTGGTTGTCCAACAACTAAGCTGAACAACAATAAGTATTATGTTGATTTTACTGGTTTAGGTGGAAATGTATGGTTGGATATATTACAAAGTACCACTGGCAACTATCTGAAAGATTTCAAAATATTGCCTTTGACTTATGATGGACTTCCTTATCCAACCTTTAATCCTAAATACCTTGATGGATTGCGTCCTTTCCACGCTTTACGTTTCATGGATTGGATAAAGACCAATGGTTCTTCACAAAATTCTTGGGCCACCCATATCCCCAAAACCTACTATACGCAGGCTGGTAGTAGAGGTGCTTCCTATGAATATGCCATCGAACTATGTAATGAATTAGATTGTGATGCTTGGGTAACTGTGCCTCATGCAGCTGACGATAATTTCATTACCCAGACAGCCCGTTTATGGCGCGATGGATTACGCCCCAACCGAAAAGTATATGCCGAATACTCCAATGAAATATGGAACTGGATGTTTACCCAATCGGGATATATTGCTAATGATAAAGCTGCCGGACATGCCAATGCTTATGTCACTACTGATCTGACTGCTATAAAAAATTCGGGTGGAAATTTTCTGGAAATGGATGCCTATATGATGGCTCGTAATTTTAGACTGTGGAAGGCCGAATTTACAGGTTCCAACGCTGCTCGCCTGGTGCGTACGGCGGCTGTACAACATGCATGGACTGATAATACCCGCAGGATCCTCGATTATTTGTTTGATGTGGACGGTCAAGGATGTGACATGGTATCGCCAGGTGGCTATTTTAATTTTAAACAAGCTGACCATGACCGGTGGGTGGCTCCATGCCCAACTCCAACAGTAACAGCAGCGCAGATTTGCGATGAAACCTTGGCAACTTATGATGCCAATGAAGCTGTATGGACGAATGAAACTGCAGCGCTTGCAAATAGCCGAGGTGTAGGCTATGTGGTATATGAAGGTGGACAACACATGCAGCCATGGATGCAGGGCGATTGGTGTTATAATCAAGCAGTGTGGGATGCACAAATTAACCCTAAGATGTACCAATTATATGTTAATAACTTCACGAAAATGACAGATCCTGTTGTCAATTGCTCCTTATTTATGGCATTTAGTTATATGGGTAGTAGACAAAGTAAATATGGTTCTTGGGGGCACTTAGAATCAATGTCCCAAGTTGGCAACCCAGGTGGATACATGACTATCGCTCCTAAATACCAGGCGTTGTTGGATTGCAACTCTGCTAAAAACCTAGGTATTACAACCGTAGCCTCTCCAAGCCAGAGGACATCCAATGAAATTAGGCTTTATCCAAATCCTAGTTCAGAGTTTTTAAATCTTGACTTTGGAACAGAAGTCGAAAATGCAAATATTAGCATTATCGATTTGCAAGGTCAGCAAATTATGAACACAAATACTGCTAATAAGAAAATTGAAACGTTGAAAATCATTGACTTGAAAAGCGGTATTTACTTCGTGAAAGTAGTATGTAACGGAAAAGTTGTGAACAGCAAGTTTGTGAAAAAATAAAACTCAGTTTTAATTTCCAATTTCCAATAGGTATTATATAAATTGTATATATCTGATTTAATTAACTTTATATTTTAAAACTAAGAAATGGAACGCTGATTTAGCGGATTTGTACTGATAAAATGTAGAAAAAGTATCATAGTTGGATAATAAAATATGTATTTATGACTCTAAGATAGGCTATATTTGCAAACTTCAAGTTGTTGAAACTTTTAATGAGTCATTATTCTAAAATTTACTTGTGTAATTTACTATTTTAATGACAGTTAAAATGCAATGTGAATTATAAAGTCACATTAAAGCAAAAAAAATGATTAAAACAATCTTAAATATAAATCAAATGAAAAAATTACTCAATTCAATGCAAGTTGCCAGATTACTCTTTTTGGCAATAGCTTTTATTAGCTCCAGTGTTGTATTTTCCGAGCAGATTGCTACCTGGAATTTTGCCAACTGGAATCCTAACAAAGAAACAAGGGCTACTGCAGCTCCAACTACGAGCAATGCAAATGCGACTGTTTCAAATCTGGTAATAGCATCCGGATTAAAAGCAAATCCTGGTTATTATTCTCCAAACGCCCTTTCCAGTTATGGTATGAATGGCACTACGCTGGCTCAGGCCATTACCAAAAATCAGTATTATGAATTCACCATTACACCAAATGCCGGCAAAAGTTTAACTATTTCCTCTATAGATGTATGTGCTCTGACGAATAGCCAAGTATGTACTTTTAGCTTGCTGTCGAGTATAAACGGTTTCACTGCGGCAAATCAAATTTCTGCCATCACTACCGGTGCTGCTAATAATGTCAATATCGCATTACAAAATTTTCCTGTTACAGGACATGCCGGTTTAACCTCAGCTGTAACGTTTAGGATCTATATTTTCGCAGCCACTGACGTGTATTGGAATGATATGGGATTTGGTATGCACAATGCAAGTGCCTCAAGTGACTTTATTGTAAATGGCACAGTTACTGCTCCCGATTTAGCACCTCCTACTGCCCCTTCTGGTCTGGTAGCCTCTAGTATTACTGAAAATAGTCTTACCTTATCTTGGACTGCATCAACAGATGATGTTGGCGTTACTTCGTACGAAGTTTTTAAAAATGGTACTACTTCTTGTGGTACTACTGCCAATACGTCTTTAGATATTGCAGGCTTAACGGCATCCACTGCATATTCATTTACAGTTAAAGCGTCGGATGCATCTGGCAAAGTTTCGGATGCAAGTGCAGCTTTGCCTGTAACTACGAGTATTCATGTTCCTACCGGTATTAATATTGCTCCCATAGGAGTAGGTAATATATGGCCAAATGCAGCGAATGCCGGTACAAATAATACCATTATAGCTAGCCCTGGTGTGAACGATGGCGATATTACAACAAATGTAGCCTTCACAAACATGACAGCCAACAATCGTTACCAAGGCGTAGGTATAGTGTGGGCTACAGCTAAAACCGACATTATAAGTGTGAAATTCATTGGTGGTAGTGGCGTGTTTAGTGGTGCAGTGGCACCAGTAATACAAACCTCTGTAAGTGGTGGTGCTGTAGCTAACGATTGGGTAAATGTAGCCGATTGGACTTTTGTTCCTGCTTATCCTGCCTTGGGTTCGGGTGCTGCAAACCAAACTTACATGCTTACAGGTCCAAAAATCACAACAGCAATCAAAGGAATTCGTATTATTGGTCAAATAGCCGATATGACAGTTCCATTAAGTGTAAAAGAATTAATAGTAAATGCGATTGACGAAGTGGCACCATCTGCGCCTGGAGTGCCTGTAGCTTCAAATTTAGCTTCAATAGGTCTTACATTAACTTGGCCTGCAGCCACCGACAATGTTGGAGTAGCATCGTACGAAGTATTTAGAGGTGGTTCAATATCCTGTGGAACTACTACTACAAATTCGATGAGTATTTCTGGCTTAACGCCTTCAACTAATTACTCTTTCACGGTAGTAGCTAAAGATTTAGCGGGCCTTACGTCGCCTCAAAGCATTGCTTTGGATGTAACCACGCCTGCATATACCGTTGGAAGTCTTGGATTTTTCGAAAACTTCAACGATAACGTGCTTACCAATTGGACAAAAGGTAGTTATAGCTTAACCGAAGCGGGAGGAATGCTGAAAATAATTCCTAAAAAGTCAGGTGTTTGGGATGGTTTTGATTTGAAGTTCTCTCCGACTCAAATTGATATTTCTACTGTACCTTATGTAAGTATGAAAATTAAATCCAACTTTGATTTCAATATCTCGTTAGCCGTAGGAAATGCAAGCGGTAAAATTGATAATTACCCATTGAAGTTTAATAATATATTGCAAGCTGGCGCTCAAGAAATTGTTGCTTCAGATGTATTTCAGGAATATTCGTTCGATTATACCGGAATACCTTTAACCGCTTTGCAAACGGCTAATAATCTTCACTTTGTTTTAAACCCACTTTCCAGTCTTTTTGGCGATGCACCTAATAAAGAAATTTATTTTGATGATGTCAAAATTGGAGATCTTGCTGTTCATACCCCGGCAATTGCTACAATTCAAGATCAGGTTTTTACAGCCCAAGGTACCGGAACAGCAAGTCGTACAGTTAATTTCCGCAATGTAACCGATGGAAGTACAGGTACAAATCCGATAAGCATTACGGCTACAAGTTCAAATACCGCTGTAATTCCAAACCCGACAGTGAATTATATTTCACCTGCAGGTACTGGCTCGTTGGTGTTAAATCCAAATGTGCTAGCAACGGGTGAATCAGTAATTTCTGTAACCGTTTCGGCTGCCAACACTACGCCTAAAGTAATGACATTTAAAGTCAAAGTTGTACCAAATGCAGCTCCGAGTATGCAGCCAATACCAAACGTATTGATGAAAAGGGGTCAAACTTTGACTCTGGGGCTAAACAATATTAGCGATAATAATCCCGAATCAACACAAGGTATTACCATTACTGCTGCAAGCTCCAATACCGATGTCCTAACATCAGTAACGGTTGCGCATAATCCAACCGATTTTGTAGGAACAATAACCCTTAAAGCATCCGCTTTAGCAGCTATTGGAAGTATTCCTATGGTTACTGTTACTTCAAAAGACAACGGAGGCGTTGCTGCGAGTGGCGTTGATACCGGAATTACTACATTTACGGTATCGGTTTACGAAGATATAAATAACAAACCAACTATTGATTCTATACCAGCAAAAAGTATAAAAGCAGAAGTTGCGAATGATAATATACAACTTACGGGAATATCGGATGGCGACAAATCAAATCAAACATTGACTTTTGAAGCTACAGCTAGTAATATCGACATTGTTACAAATCTTTCGGTAGGCCCGGTTGTAAATGGCGTTGCAACGTTGAGTTTTGCTAAAACAGGTGTTGCAGGAACTACTACTATTACCATCAAAGCTACCGATAATGGTGGAAATGCCGGAAATAATGGCAATCAATCATTCAGTCGTACATTTCTACTAACTTCTATAATACCTCCAGTAAATGGAATTGCTACCAATTATGTGCCTTACATATCGAATGTAGTTGCTTCGGGGGTTCGAACAGACCTTACAAATGGCGTAATAACATTTGGTTCTGATAACAGTACACATATTACAGGTAAAGTATTAGCTTACAACTTCCCTTCTTCATATTTTGATTTAAAAACGTTGACTGGAGGTAAAGAGTTGGATATTTCGGCAAACAAAAGAGTTAGCTTTAAACTAAAAAGTGCATCTACCACTTTATCCGAAGGGAAACCCTTGGCCGAAACTGTAATCACGTTCCGTTTAATTGATAATATTGCTCCAAGTTTTGATGCCAATAGTCCAAGCGGCTATACCGTTTCTGCTATCGGATTGAATGTTCCAAATGATGATAAGTGGCACGATTACTACCTGGATTTTACAGGAAAATTCTCAAAAGTGGTGGCAGGAGTTACAAAAAGCACCGATAGTACCCGTATTTCACGAGTTATGCTTGATATCAACCTTACTTATTTCAAAGAAGAAACAGTTGATGTAATTTTTAAAGACCTGAAATTGGGCGATATGGCCGATTTACCTATCCCTGCACCAAAGGCCACTATTAATAATATTCCGAATCAAACCTTGTATGTTGGTGATGCGCCAAAAACAATTCTAATGTCGGGTATTTCGGATGGTTCGGGTAATAAATCAGCCACCATCACCGCTACAAGTAACAAACCATCGTTAATTACAAGCTTAACAGTTGGAGCAATTGCCGACGGAACAGCCACGCTTAATTATAGTGTAGCTCCCGGAGTGGCCGATTCAGCTATCGTAACTGTAATTGCTAAAAACGTAGCTGTGGCAACTTCTATTCCCGATACAACTATATTCAAAATTTATGTTGTTGACAAATCTATAGTTACAGCAAGTACAGTAACCATAGGATTATCAACTACCTACCAAACTATAGGCGGTATTGGCTGTTTCCTGCAACATGACAATAGTGATGCACAAATTCAAGCCATTAAAGACTTTAATATTACGGCATTAAGATTTACAAGCGAAGGAAATTCAGAATTTGAACCGGTGAATGACAATGCCGATCCAACTGTGACAAATTACAATGGTTTCAAAAAGAGCATTTTGCCTTTGGCTACAATTCGAAATATCAATGAGAATACAAATTGTCACAAATTCAATTATACTGTTTGGACTCCACCTTCTTGGATGAAACAAAATAAAGCTGGCTTTCCGGATACGGATACACAATTTGCTGCCAACAATAGACTGAAACCAGAGATGTATGATGAATTTGCTGAATTTATTGTTGCTATTTGCCAAACAGTAAAACAAGAGGCAGGGGTGGAATTATATTCCATAAGCTTACAAAACGAACCTACATTCAACGAGCCTTATGTTTCGTGCCAATATAATGGTAATGAATTTAGAGAATTGATAAAAGTAGTAGGCCCACGCATGAAAGCGGAAGGATTGACGACTCGTATTATGTTGTCGGAAGATGTAAATCAAATGGGTTGGGTACAGGCCAATGTAGGCGCTACACAAGCCGATGCTGTTGCCAATAGCTATCTTGGGATAGTTGCTTGCCACCTTTACGACCCAGATGGTATTAAAGCAGGTGGAGCTGGTGCTTCAGCATGGAGTAGTTTGTTGGCATTCCAAAAAACGACTGCTGCCGAAGGATTGTGGATGACCGAAACATCTGGCTATTCAAATGTTTGGGAGGGTGAAATGATTATCGATTATTTATTGGGAGGTAAGATTTACTCTCCAGGCCCATTAGATTTTGCAGGTTCTATGTACACATCATTTAAAAATGGTAATATTAGTGGTTGGACAGATTTTGATAGACCAATGGATAAAAGTAAATTTGATTTATTAGGAAGTGTTTTCAAAAACTATTCTAAATTCATCGGTCCTGGTTCGGTTATGGTAAATGCTACAGCAAACAATAGCAATGTGTTGAGTCTTGCTTTTAATAATGTCGATAATTCCAATACAGTAATACTACTTAATACAAGCAGTAAACCAGTAAAAGTAACACTTGCCGGTGCTAATGTGCCCGTATTGTACGAAAAATATACGACACAAAATGCCGCTGCATTTGTAAAAGGCCAAAATGTAACTGATGGAACACTCTTATTAGCACCACGTAGCATAACTACATTGTACCATTCATTATCAAATGCTGCTCCGTCAATTGACCAACCGGCCAACCAAAGTGTGGTATTGTCTGAAGGTGATAAAGTGGTTACGCTCACTGGTATTGGTTATGGTGCAGATGTGGTAGCACAAAATGTAACTTCGGTTACTGCTACATCAAGCAATACAGCTATTGCTAATGTGTCAGTTCTAAATACCAATGGTTCTACTGCCGATTTAAAAATCACGCCAGTTGCATTAGGCACTACTACCGTTACGGTTAAAGTAAAAGATGATGGTGGTGTTGCCGCAGGAGGAGTTGATGAAACAACAATTGCATTCACTGTTACAGTTAAAGAATTTACTGCTTTAAATAATGTAAAGAAAACTGTATTGAGTTTGTATCCAAATCCGGCAACCGATTTTATCAATATAAATTTGGATAACGAAACGGCTGATCAGGTTATCATTACCGATTTGTCGGGCAGAATTGTTCAACAACAATCGGTATCCAATCAAACAAACAATTTTAAACTTTCAGTAAATCATTTGTCAAAAGGAATCTATTTTGTAACAGTTAAAATGAAGACACAAAGTCAAACAATAAGACTTATTCGTCAATAAGGTGGTGTTTAGTTTTTCATGGAAAGTCGACCAGTATTTGGTCGGCTTTCTTTTTAAAATCAAAATATCAATTTCTTTCCCTTATATTTGTAAAATAAATGTTTAATTGAAATCTATGCAGCAATGAAATATGAAAAACGAGTTATAAACATCGCTTTTTTTATTTTTTCAATAACATTATTGGCTCAAAACCCAATTATTCCTGCCGGCATGTACATAGCATATCCTTCGGCACATCAGTGGAAAGATGGTAAAATGTATGTTTATGGGTCGCGCGACGAAAGTCCGAATTATTATTGTTCATGGACACATCATGTGCTGTCTTCGTCCGATTTATAAACATGGGCTGTAACCGAAAATGCTTTTGCCAGTAAAGGTGCAAATGACCAAGTGCCTTACAGTGATGATATTTTGTATGCGCCTGATTGCCAATATAAAAATGGAACTTATTATTTGTATTATTGCCTTGCCAGCAATAAAAATACCGAAGTAGTAGCCACCAGCGCTTCGCCAAACGGACCTTTTGTTAATGGGAAAGTTATTAAACTCAAGGGAATTAATGAAATAGATCCCTGTGTATTTATTGATGATGACGGCCATGCATATTATATTTGGGGACAATTTTTTGCCAAGATGGCGAAACTTAAACCCAACATGATGGAGATAGACACCACCACAATCAAAGATAATATAGTGACAGAAAAAGAGCATTTCTTTCAATAAGACTGATACTTGGTAAAGAGAAATGGTAAGGTGTTATCATGTAAAATTAAAAAGGTAAAAGGTGTACATGCTTTATGATTCAAATTTTGGGGAGATGGAGATGATTTGCTTAAAATAGACAAAATTTTGTTTTACAAAATTCTAACTTATTAATGATAAAAAAAATAATTATGACATTATGAAAATTAAAAAATTATCATCAACGCAACTATTTTCAGCTTTACTGACTGGAACGTCAGCCATTTCGATGGGTATATTTGCACAACACACTAAAAAACCTAATATCATTTATATTCTTGCCGATGATTTAGGTTATGCTGATTTAGGTTGTTATGGTTCCAAACGAATCAAAACCCCCAATATCGACCGTCTGGCTGCTGAAGGAATTCGTTTCACAAATCATTATGCAGGAACTTCAGTGAGTGCACCATCCCGTTGTTCACTCATGACCGGTTTGCATACCGGACATTGTCAAGTTCGAGGAAATTTACAATGGAAACCCTATGGTCAGTTACCACTACAAGAAAATACGGTTACAGTTGCTTCGAAATTGAAAGAAGCCGGTTACAAAACGGCCATAATAGGTAAATGGGGATTGGGTATTGAAGGTACAACCGGCGATCCGTTGAAACAGGGTTTTGATTATCAGTACGGTTATCTTTGTCAGGTGTTGGCTCATAATCATACTCCTGAATACCTTATTGAAGATGGTAAAAAAGTGAAGTTGAGAAACAAAGTGGTTTGGATGCAAAAAGATGACTGGACACAAGGATTGGGAAGTTATCCGGTAGTAAAAAAAGATTTTTCTCAAACTTTATTTACTAAAAAGGCATTGAAATTTATCGATCAGAATCAGAAAAACCCGTTTTTTATTTATTTGTCGGTAATTATTCCTCATAACAATGGAGAAGCACCCAAAGGAGAAACCTACAGTGATATTCCGTGGCTTTTTCCATACGAAAAACAACCCTGGACAAAAAGCGAAAAAGGGTATGCAGCCATGGTTACCTATCTCGATACCGAAATAGGAAAAATTATGGACAAGCTTAAAGCAAAGGGGTTAGACAAAAATACAATCGTTATTTTTACAAGCGATAATGGTGCCGATGCACCTGATGGATTTGAAAAAGAGAGCAATTATCCTTTAAGGGGCTTAAAACGCGATTTGTACGAAGGTGGAATTCGCATCCCTTTTATTGCCTATTGGAAAGGTCATATTGCCCCAGGCAGAACGAGTACCTTACCTTCTGCCTTCTGGGATTTTATGCCAACGGCTTGCGAATTGGCAGGTGTGAAAGCTCCTGAAAATACCGACGGAATTTCGTATTTGCCAGAAATACTCGGCAAACCACAAAAACAACATGAATCGCTTTATTTTGAATTCCACGAACAAAGCGGTAAACAAGCCCTTATCAAAGGTGATTGGAAATGCATTCGGTTGAATACCAATTATAAAGATAAAATGATTACCGAATTATATAACATTGCAGAAGATCCAAGTGAAACAACCAATTTAATTGCTAAATACCCCGAAAAAGTAACAGAACTTGTTCAATTGATGCATGAAAGCAGAACTGAAGATAAGTTTTTTAAATTATTCTAGATCAATATTAATTTGAACAAATTGAAGTGTAAATTTTTATCATTAATGCTTGTTTTTATTAATTTTCAACAAGTATTTTCACTAACAAAAACTCAACATAAATCCACATAGCCAGCTTATGTATGGAAATGTACGCATTAAAGCCATTTCGGCAAACAATGAAGCATTAACAGAGATACGAAATAGAGATGCAGCAGGATATAAATACATTGATTTCGATGATCATGTTGACTCAATTAAAGTGGACGTTTTTCCCGGTAAAAAAGGCCTAACTATGGATATTGCCATAGATAGCTCGTGGGGTCCTTCTATTGGACAAATTAATATTCCTGATGGTGGAAATGGACAAACAATGCAAACCCTGAGTGCTCCCATTAAAACCGTAAAGGGTAAACATGCTGTTTGGCTACGGTTTTGGGGAGATGGTGATGAATTGCTACAAATCGATGCATTCAGGTTTTTATAATAAATGTACCGATGAATAAAAAGCAAATATTTCTAATGCTATTGCTGATTGCTAAGGTTCTAACTGCCAATGCAATTTAACCCGATACACTAAAAATCAATCAGGTTAACGCTTTAACAGTTATTGATGGATGTGCTATTGATAGCGTTTGGTTGCATGAATCGTGGATAGATATTGACCAGGTATGGATACCTTATCAGGAAAGTATTGCAAAGACTGATTTTGCCGGACGTTTTAAAGTGCTTTGGTCTGAAAAAACGAATTTGCTGTATTTTTTTGCCGAAATAACAGATGATGTTTTTAGAGATGGTTATGTTTATAATAAAAGAGATGTGACTTATGGCGATTATGATATTTTTGAGGTATTTATTGACTCCGACCATTCAGGCGGTTTGCATGTATTCGACGGAAAATGCAATGATGCCAAAAACAAAAAATGTTGGGGTACAAATGCCGAAAATGCCTTTACCTATCACATTAACGTAAACGCACCTGCCGACGGCGAAATCACCCATCTCAAATCGGTTGAAGACATTTCGGGTAAAAATTGGCATAACAAATACATTCGCAATTATGCTGATCATCTGCCGGAATTTGCTTTTCAAAGAAAAGGGAATATTTCAACTTATGAGTTTTCGCTCAAAGTTTACAAAGATAGTTTTGACCCCAAAAAACCATCTGAAACTGATAGAGATTCACTTTACGTTGGTAAAATTATGGGCATGTCAGTAGCGTATTGCGATAGTGATTTGAAAACGGGAAAGCCCCAACGCAAAAGTTTTATTGGCTCCACCAAAGCTGATAAAAACGCTTTGGATACTATTGGAAACTTTAATCAAGCGTGGATGAATGCATCCTATTTTGGTATTGTTGAGCTAATAAATAAATTTTAATAATAATTCATCAGTTTGATTATCTTTGCCCCAAAATGTAATATATTTTTCAATATGTTAAATATGTATAATATATATTTAAGAAAGCACTAATTCAATGTAATAATTTCTAATTTCAAATCGAAATCTTATCTCAACACTATATCATACCTTTATTTTATGGAAGTTACTGAAATATATCGCGAAATCACACCTCTTTCAAGTGAGGATTGTTTTGTAATTATTGACAGAACAAAAACAAAATTCACGTACCCTGTGCATGTACATCCTGAATATGAACTAAATTTCATGGAAAACGCCAAGGGAGCTCGGCGGATTATTGGTGATTCTACGGAAATAATTGATGACTTGGAACTCTGTTTGATTGGAAACGGAAACTTAGAGCATGGTTGGGTCGATTTGGACCATCCTGATTCTCCTCTTCACGAAATCACCATTCAATTTCACAGTGATTTGTTTCTTCAAAGTTTACTCAATAAAAAACAGTTTCAATCATTATCAATAATGTTCGAAAATGCAAAAAAAGGAATCGTTTTTTCGCGTGAAGTCATTCTGAAAGTGAAAGATAAATTAAATTCTTTAACCACCAATAAATCAAGTTTCAATTCTGTTATCGAGTTAATAATGATATTGCACGAGTTATCCCTTGACGAGAATGCTCGAACACTTTGCAACAGTACATTTACTAACGAAAAGGATTCATCTGAAAGTCGACGGATCCAAAAAGTTGTGAATTATTTACAAGCCAACTACCAAAAAGAAGTACATTTACATGAAATGGCTGATTATATAGGGATGTCGGAAGTGTCATTTAGTCGTTTTATGAAAAAGCGAACCGGCAAAAACTTTGTGGAATACCTCAATGATTTACGTTTGGGAATTGCTTCACGCCTTTTAGTAAACTCAAATAAATCTGTAGCTGAAATTACGTACGAATGTGGATTCAATAATCTATCTAATTTTAATCGCATTTTTAAAAAGCGAAAAGGTAGTACACCAAAGGAATTTCGTGAAAATTATGCTAAAATGAGAAAACTGATTTAATGATAATTACTGTATAGCACATTTTCAAGATAATATAACAGTATTAAATTTTAAAAGTCACATAAAAGTAAACAAAAACTTTTATGTGACTTTTTTTTAAGCATAGAGATATCAATTTCATTCTCTCTGAAAATATATAAAATGAAATTATTTTGGAACTCATATATTGGATAAATTATTATTAAGTCTTTATTTTGATTTAAAGTTATCCTTCATTTTTTTATAGCTGAAAGATCAATAATTTTGCTCAAATGTAGAAATAGTATCATGTATGGATAAATATATATGATTTTTGCATATTATAAAGCTGTATTTTTGTATGTTGGCCAACATGCAAAAAAAAATAATTTTAAGCTTGTACGCTTACTTGTTTAGACAGATATATGAGAAAACAAATTTCTATTGCAATTCTTTTCTTTTTTATACCCTTTTTAGGGCATAGCCAAAACGAGCTTTTCTTGCATCGGACATTTGTCAATCAAGGCGATACACTTTTTTATAGAGTAATGTTTCCAATAAATTATGATCAAAAAAAGTCATATCCATTGATTATTTTTCTTCATGGATCGGGTGAGCGTGGTTCTGACAATGAACAACAACTGAAACACGGATCTGCATTTTTCGCTAATGATAGCATAAGAAAAAGATATCCTGCAATTGTTATTTTTCCGCAATGTCCACTAACAAAGGGTTGGGTTGACTTTAATTATTCCAAAGGAGGAAAATTCATTTTTAAAGTTGGCAAAGAACCAACTCAACCTTTGCGCTTAGTCAATCTACTTGTAAAAAAATACAAACTAACTAAAACTGTTGATACTCGAAGGATCTATGTAATGGGTCTTTCTTTAGGCGGCATGGGAACTTTTGATTTGATTTGTAGATATCCAAAAACCTATGCTGCGGCAATACCCATTTGTGGGGCAGTAGATATGAATCGATTGAAGAAATGCTATAAAATGCCTATTCGGATTTATCATGGAAGTGACGATAACGCTGTTTCGACAGAATACTCACGAAATGCTTTTAAAACATTAAAAGACAAGGGGTCAAAGCAAGTTGAATATATAGAATTTAGTGGAGTTGGCCATGATAGTTGGAATCATGTTTTTGCAAATGCGAACTTTCTATCTTGGTTGTTTAGTAAAAAAAAATAAATTGAAAATATCATAGTTTTTAAAAGAAAACAGGATATTGCGCATAAAAAAGAATAAGATGCAAGAGAATATCAATTTGAATTGGAAAGTCGGATTTGTCTCAAAAAAGGATACATTTATTGGTGAATGGTATCCAGCAACTGTTCCAGGTGCAGTTCAGCTCGATTTGGCAAAAGCACTCAATTACGGCAACTATTATTATGCCGAAAATTGGAAAGATTATGGGTGGATGGAAGACCAATTTTTTACGTATCGAAGTACTTTCAAAAAACCTATTTTAGATGAAAAACAACAATGTTTTTTTGTTTCCAAAGGAATAGATTACGAATTTGAAATCTCATTGAATGCTGAAAAAATATTTTATCAGGAAGGTATGTTTACGCCTGTAAAATTGAACATAACCTCAAAACTCAAAGACGAAAACGAGTTATTAGTAAAAATATTTCCTATTCCAAAATTACACAAACTGCCGGCTGATAGAACTCAAACATCACAGTCGGTGAAACCTACAGTAAGTTATGGTTGGGACTGGCATCCACGGTTAGTGCCGGTTGGTATATGGGACGAAACTGGCTTGCTGGTTCAAAATCAATCCGAGATTGCTGAAGTGGATTTTAGCTATTCGCTTGATAAAGAAATGAAGACTGCAGCTATTTCTACTCAGATTCTAGGCACAATGCTTCAGGGATGTAAATATGCTATGAAAATAACAGACGCTGATGGCATAACTGTTTTCGAGAAAATAGCTCATTTTTCTGCTGAAAAAGAATCATTTACAGATTCAATTCATAACATTCAACTTTGGTGGCCTCACGACCAAGGGACACCATATTTATATTCAATGGATGTTCAGCTTTTTGATAAAAACGAGAAACTAATTCAGCAGAAAATCAGTAAAATTGGGTTCCGAAAAGTGCTACTAATTATGAATGAGGGTGCTTGGGACGAACCACACAATTTTCCGAAATCGCAAAGTGTTGATCCGATACAACTCGAAATTAATGGACGAAAGATTTTCTGCAAAGGCTCAAATTGGGTGAATCCTGAAATTTTTCCCGGAATTATTAATGACCAACTATATGAAGAACTAATTGATAATGCAATTGATGCAAACTTTAATTTAATACGTGTATGGGGCGGTGGAATAGTCAATAAAGATAAATTTTACGAGCTCTGTAGCCAAAAAGGCTTAATGGTATGGCAGGAATTTCCGCTGGCTTGTAATAATTATGAAGGGTCTTCTCATTATTTTAAAATATTAGAACAGGAATCGGAGTCCATTATCAAAAGGTTAAGAATATATCCAGCTCTATCGATTTGGTGTGGAGGAAATGAACTTTTTAATAATTGGAGTAAAATGACAGAGCAGTCGTTAGCCATACGATTACTAAATAGCCAATGTTTTAAACTGGATCCTTCAACTCCATTTTTAGCTACGTCTCCTGTTATGGGGATGGGACATGGTCATTATGTTTTTCGTGATCCGCAAACTCATAAAGAAGTGTATGAATGGATGGCAGAAGCAAAATGTACTGCATATACCGAGTTTGGTTTGCCATCGCCCTCATCGGTAAAAGTGCTGAAATCCATTATTCCTGAAAATGAACTTTGGCCACCAAAACGTGGTACTTCCTGGCAAAGTCATCATGCATTCAAAGCGTGGATTGACAATACGTGGTTGATGCCCGAAATGCTGACCGATTATTTCGGAGAAGCCAAAAGCTTGAAAGAACTTGTTGACAACGGACAATTGGTTCAGTCTGAAGGTTATAAATGTATTTACGAGGAAGCACGCCGCCAGAAACCGTATTGTTCCATGGCTTTGAATTGGTGTTTAAACGAGCCTTGGCCTACTGCTGCCAACAATAGTTTGATTAATTGGCCCAATAAACCAAAACCAGCATTTTATGCCGTGAAAAATGCTTGCCGACCATTTTTGGCATCGGCACGTTTGAAAAAATTCAAATACACTGAAGCCGAAGAATTTAATGCTGATATATGGATTCTAAATGATTTGCCGCATTTATCAGAAAAAGGAAAGATTTCTATAAAAATATCAACTAATACTAAAGAAATTAAATTGTTGGAATGGCAATATGATTCTTTACCAGAAAATATTAATTTGGCAGGACCTACGGTGCGCTTTGTTTTGCCTGCTTGGGAAACGGATCGTTTTAAATTATTGCTCGAAGTGGAAGGACATCCTGAATATAATTCCGATTATACATTTCTTTATGAGACGTTGAAATTGAAAAAGAAAAAAGCAAACTTATTGAATTTTTAATGGAAATTATTATTGATTAAAATTTTGAATATGGCATATATTAAAAAAATATTTCTCATTTTATTTGTGTTACAAAGTGTGATGTTGTTTTCACAAGATTTTGTTTTGCCCTTATACACAGGTAAAATTCCAAATTCAAAAAATAATGGAACAAAAGAAATAGTTGAAAAAAAGCAGATAACAGTCATTAAGAATGTACAAAATCCGGATATTTCAGTTTTTCTACCTACCAACAGAATGGCTACGGGACAGGCTGTAATCATTTGTCCGGGTGGAGGTTATTGGATTTTGGCTTATGATTTAGAAGGAACTGATTTTGCTAAATACTTTAATTCGATTGGCGTGGCAGCCATTGTTTTAAAGTATCGATTGCCTACTACCGGAAATTCTATCGTTCCCAACCTTTCGCCTTTGATGGATGCCCAACAGGCCATGCGTTTGGTTCGTTTTAATGCTAAAAAATGGAATATTGAACCTAATAAAATCGGCATTATGGGATTTTCAGCTGGCGGACATTTGGCTTCTACACTCGGAACACATTTTGATTATGGTGATAAATCGGCTACCGATTCCATTGCTCAACAAAGTTGTCGCCCCGATTTTATGATTCTTGCCTATCCTGTTATTTCATTTACAGACACTTCCTTCGTTCACAAAGGCTCTGCTGATGCATTGTGTGGGAAAATACCTTGCCAAGATTTGCTCATTAATTATTCCAACGAACGTCAGGTAACCAAAGATACCCCCCCAGCATTTTTTGTTCATGCCGATAACGATTCGGGTGTGCCGGTAGAAAACACCTTGGCGATGTACAAAGCCTTACGAGCCAATAAAATATCAGCCGAATTGCATATTCTATCCGAAGGTGAACATGGTTTTGGTTTGGCACTCAATAATGAACATGTCAATTCATGGACCAATAGTTTGAAACTATGGCTCAAATGGTTGAATAAAAAGAATGATGTGACTGAAAATGATAGAAAACCAAAACATAATTAATTAAAACAGAGTAAATATGAATTTTAATCTTATTTCAAGAACAAGTCTTTTTTTATTTATCTCCTTTTATTTGTTAGGGTGTCAATCGGCCAAAGAAACAAGTTGGAGTCTAAATTCTCCTGATAACAACATTCTCATTTCAGTTTCAGAAGTAAAAAATGCTGATCAAAGATCAGTGTTGCAATATAAAGTGGAACGGCTGAATGGTTCCGACACCATTGCAGTTATTGAATCATCTCCACTGGGTATCAATCGCAAAGACCAACAATTTAGCGAAAACCTTACTTTTGTTTCGAAATCGGAAGTAAAAACCATCGACGAAAAATATACAATGAAAATCGGTCGCCAAACCGAATGCCGAAACAATGCCAACGAATTGGAATTGACTTTCCAAAACGACAAAGGTTCGCTTATACAAATTGTCTTTAGAGCTTACAATGATGGTGCAGCTTTTAAATATGTTTTCCCCGAAAAATCGGATAGTGTGTTTACAGTTACCAATGAACTGACTGGTTTCAAATTGCCACTTGATGGAAAAACTTGGATGCAACCTTATGATAAACCAACCATGTACACGCCTTCGTACGAAAAGTATTATGAAAATGGAATTGCTATCGGCATTAATTCGCCCAATGTGGAAGGTTGGGCTTTTCCTGCACTTTTTCAAACCAACAAAAGTTGGGTGTTAATTTCTGAAGCCAACTTAACTGCTAATTATTGTGGCGTTCGTTTGGAGCAAAAAGCCGATAGCGGATTGTATAAAATCCGTTTCCCAGAACCTAAAGATGGCGAAGGAACAGGCGAAGTGAATCCAAGTTCTACATTGCCTTGGGTAATGCCCTGGAGAACAATTATTATTGGCGAAAAATTAGCTGCAATTTTTGAATCGCAATTGATTGATAATGTAAGCGATGCTGCAATTGAAGGTGATTTTTCGTGGGTAAAACCCGGTCGCTCTTCGTGGAGTTGGTTGACTGAGCCAAACAGCCCAAAGGACTATGCGGCTCTTAAAAACTTTGTGGATTTTTCGGCTGAAATGGGCTGGGAGTATTCGTTGGTAGATGCCAACTGGGATTTGATGCAAGGTGGAAACATTGAACAATTGGTGAAATATGCCAACTCTAAAAATGTAGGTATTTTGATGTGGTACAATTCTGGCGGTCCAAATAACACCGTTACCGAACGTCCACGCAACATTATCAACAATGCCGAAAAACGTAAAGCAGAGTTTAAGAAACTACAAGCTTGGGGTGTAAAAGGTGTGAAAATTGATTTTTGGCAAAGCGACAAACAAAATATGATTGCTCAATACATCGATGTATTGAAAGATGCTGCCGAGTATCACATTATGGTCAATTTTCATGGTTGCACCATTCCTCGTGGTTGGTCCAGAACCTATCCCAATTTGATTTCTATGGAATCGGTAAGAGGCGAGGAAAATTATCTATTTCAGCAAGGTTATCCCGAAAATGCTGCTGCTCAAAATACTATATTGCCCTTTACACGCAACGTAATAGGCCCAATGGACTATACACCAGTGGTTTTGAGCAGTATGAAATACCCACATTTAACTACTTATGGTCATGAACTGGCACTCACTTTGCTACATAATTCTGGTATTGTCCATTTTGCTGATAATGTTAAGTCATATATGTCATTAGATGGTTATGTGAAAGATTTTATCAAAACTTTACCGGTAGTTTTCGACGAAACACATTATGTATCGGGTGAGCCAGGCAAAGATGTAATTATAGCTTCTCGCAAAGGAAATGTCTGGTATGTGGCTGGCGTGAATGGTGAAAAAATGGCCAAACAATTGACTATCAATCTACCATTTATTACTTCTGGAACTTATAACTTGAACATAATCAAAGATGGTGCAAACGCTAAAGCTTTTGTAAACGAAATGACAACATTCAAAGCGGGAGATAAATTACAAATCAATACGCTCGGAAATGGTGGTTTTGTAGCTACAATTTCTGCGAAATAACAAAAAGCCCCTAGCCCCTAAAGGGGAACTATGCAAGTATTGATTAAATTAAACTATGAACTTATTTCTAAATATTATTTCTTATTTTTTATGAAACACACATTGCTAATCCTCCTTCTTTCATGTTCATTCTTTTCTTTTGCTCAAACGGCAAAGTCTCCAGTAATTGAAACTTACTCAGCAGCGTCCCGCGTGCGAAGCGGTATTTCCATGGGTGGTATTGGTACAGGTAGCATAGAATTACGCAAAGATGGAAATTTTTACAACTGGTCTATATTCAATAATTATCCACGTGGTACTGGTCCTATTTTTGAACTTCCAACGAAACCTAAAACATTTGAAGATCAAAGCTTTTTATTCTTTTTGGTGCGCTATCAAGTGGAAGGTGCAAAACCACAATTAAAATTATTGCAACTGAATAATAGTCTGCAAGAAGGTGGTCAGGAAGGTATTATTTATTATTATCCGTGGATGAGTGCAGTGGATAAAATTGAATATTCGGCCCGATTCCCATTCACCAATATGAAGTTCTCGGATGCTGAAATGCCTTTCGATATTGAATTGGAAGCCTTTTCGCCTTTTATTCCTTTCGATGTAAAAAATTCGGCCTTGCCTGGGGTGTATTTCAATTTCAAAATTAAATCCAAAACCGACAAAAATGTAGATGTGATGTTGTTGGGTTCATTGCGCAACTTGGTGGGCTACGATACGCAAGACAAGGCTTTTGAAGCAACATTGGTGAATGAAAAAAGCTACAAATTCTTTGCTCAATCGGCTTCCGGAATGGACGAAAAAACATCCAGTTATGGTCAAATGGGATTAGGCGTAATTGGTGGCGACGAAGTTTCGTATTATTTGGGTTGGGAACACAAACACCCCTATTACGAAAAGCTTATGGTTGAAAATAAATTGGCCAATATTGATGACACACAAAGTAGAAATTCGACCAATAAAGAAGGCAAAAAAATTGCCAACGGAAGGAATGATCAGCGCTGCTTTAGTTCCATTGCCGTTTCTCAAAAATTACAACCGGGTAAGGAATTTTCTTCCACTTTTTTTATGAATTGGAACTTCCCCAATAATTATGGCGGAATTGAAAATCACAACAAAAAAGACACTACAAAATGTATTGATGTACGCAAACAAATTGGTGTGAAGCAAACCAAAAACATGGGCTTGTATTATCAAAATTATTTTACGGATATCAATGCCACAGCAGCTTATCTTGCTACGCAAGTTGACGATTTATCAGCAAAAAGTCATCAGTTTGTAAATGATATGTACGCATCTGATATTGATCAGTTTGTGTTGGACCAAGTAAATTCACAGCTCAATACTTTTGTTTCCTCATCAACACTTACCAAGGAAGGTAATTTTGCCATTCGCGAAGGATTAACATCTTCACAGTCGTGGGGCCCAAATATAACTTCCGACGTTTCGCTGTATGCTTCGCCCATGATTATTGGCTTGTTTCCCGAGCTTCAAAAAGCCAGTATGCGATCGCATGCCAAGCTTCAAACCAAAGACGGTGAAATCAACCACGGATTGGGCTACGATATGGATTTTAATCAAAATGGCACTTGGGGCGTGTATGACCGTGTGGATTTGGTTCCCAATTTTATTCAAATGGTATTGCGCGATTTTTTGTGGACAAATGATAAAAATTATATCCGCGAAATGTGGCCGTCGGTAAAACTCGGCATTAACTACATGCTTACCAAACGTGATAAAGATGGTGACCAAATGCCGGATATGAGTGGCATTATGTGTAGTTACGATAATTTTCCGATGTATGGATTGGCTTCCTACCTACAATCGCAATGGATAAATGCGTTGACCTTGGCAGCCGAAGTAGCAGCTGAAATGGGGGAATCCAAACTCGAAAAACAATACAAAGAAATTGCCCAAAAAGGTTCTAAACTGATGGAGCAAAAACTTTGGAACGGGTCTTATTACAATTTGTCAAACGATTATTTAGGAAAAAAAGGGGTAGATGATGGTTGTCTTACAGATCAGTTAATAGGTCAGTGGGTAGCCCATAATGTCGGTATAGGATATATTTTTGATAAAAACAATGTTCAAAAGTCTCTTAAATCCATTATGGACAAATCGTTTATGGACAATTCATTTTTGCGCAACTGCTCATGGCCGGCGCATCCCGATTTTTTTCCCATACAAACATCCGATTTGTGGGTGGATCAGGCCAACACACCCTGGACTGGAGTGGAATTAGCTTTTGCGTCATTTCTTATCTACGAGAATATGGTGGACGATGGATTAAAAGTGATAAAAGGTGTGGATAATCGGTATCGAAAAGCCGGATTGTACTTTGATCATCAAGAGTTTGGTGGACATTATTATCGTCCCATGGCAGCATGGTCTATTATGAATGCTTTTTTGGGCTATTCAATTAACCGTGGAACTTATAGCTTTAATCCGAAAATAAAAAAAGACACTTTCAACATGTTCTTTACAACACCAGCAGGAACTGCCATTTACAAAAAGGAAGTGAATTCTATTCAGATTGAAGTGAAAACCGGCGAAATGACTTTTTCGAAACTTGAATTTGAAAATTCGGGTATTAAAAACAAAAAACCGTCGCTTTATGTAGGTGACAATCAGATAAAAGCTGCTAAAATTAAATTTATTGATGGAAAATATATCATAACACTATCAAAAGAAATTACTATAAGAAGTGGTTCCAGTATTCTTTTTAGGTAATAAATTCTGGAGAAGACAAGGTGCAATAGACTAATTGTTTAATAATTAGACCAGTACGGCTAATCAAACAGAAAGATTAATATTCTTATATATTTAATGATAAATTGAAGACACTAAATTTTCACTATTACAACCTATATTTTGTAGAAAAAGTATCATGTTAGGATAAAAAAATATGATTATTGTATGTTTAATATAGTCTATTTTTGCATTATCGAATTTGTTTATTTTTCAATACAATTATTCAAAAGCGCTAAATTTCAAAATTTAAAGTCCTTTTTATAATAAATTGAAGTTTAATCCAAGTGAAATTGTAATTTTTTCAAGCAGTTAACTTTAGTAATCTCGTTTTTCAAATTTTAATAATCGGCAAATAAAATAGTTTGCAATTTTTATTCAAGCAAAAACATATAAATTTAATATAATATGAATCATTCTTTTCTTAAATTTGTTAGAGTATGCCTACTCACAATAACACTTTTAATTGCTCCACAACTATTTGCCCAAAAATCAGTAACAGGAATTGTTATGGATGGCAGCGCAAATGAACCATTAATTGGTGGCACAGTAGCAGTAAAAGGAGGCACAACTGGAACTATTACTGATATTAATGGTAAATTTACCATTAATGCTTCTCCAAAAGACATTTTAGTTTTTTCGTATATAGGATTGGAAAAACAAGAAATTGAAGTTGGAGATAAAACCACTATCAATATCACACTGAAAACTAGTTCAGTACAACTATCAGAAGTTGTTGCCATTGGTTATGGTGTAGTAAAAAAATCTGATTTAACAGGATCTGTTGCAGTAGTTACCTCTAAGGACTTGAATAAAAACCCTTCGGCTAGTGCAGCTCAAGCACTTCAAGGCAAAGCTCCAGGTGTTGTAGTTACACAAAGCGGTAAACCTGGAGGTGGTGCTACCATACGAGTTCGAGGAGTAGGTTCCATCAACAATAGTGCTGATCCAATCTACATTTTAGATGGTGTTCAAGTATCTAATATTGAAAGTCTTCAACCGAGCGATATTGAAAGTTTACAAGTATTGAAAGATGCTTCAGCTGCTGCTATTTATGGTGCCAATGGTTCAAATGGGGTTATTATTGTAACCACTAAACGTGGTAAATCGGGCAAAGTACAAGTAAACCTGAATAGTTTTGTAGGTGTAAATATGGCTCCAAAACAATATGATGTAATGAATGCTCAACAGTATGCTGACTTTTATACTTCTACCAAATACAGTACTTATGGTTTGGGAAAAACCTACGTTAATAGCAAGAACGAAACAGTTACAAATCCCGCTTATGCTTTTTCTCCGGAATTTCGTCAAAAATATTATGGAACTGGTTGGGAGCAAGGTACTAACTGGCAAGATCTACTATTCAAAAATGGGTTGAATCAAAACCATAATTTATCCATAGCCGGTGGTGGTGAAAACAGCAACTTTAGTGTTTCATTGGGATATATGAAAGATGACGGAAATGTGATTAAAAGCAATGCCGATCGTTATTCTATACGTGCCAATTCCGATTTTAAACTCAGCAAACATATCAAAATTGGCGAAAACCTAAGTGTAACTTATAAGAGTGGGGAACAACCGGTTATGGTACAATCGTCTATCTGGGACTTGAATACATCTCCTTTGATGAAGCTTAACAATCCTTATTATAGAGGTGGTTTTGAATCGCCTTCGTCGGCCTATTGGGAAGATGCAGCTGGGAATTTACAATTGGGAACCGCTGGTTATACCGGTCAGGCAACTTATTCAAATACGGTTGGAAACGACAAGCCAAATCCTTATGCTGCACCATCAATGGGTTCTGATAAAAATTTCAATTTAGGAACAAATGCCAGTGTGTATCTTCAAATCGATTTTACTGATTGGTTAATGTATAAAGTAACACCTTCGGCCGAGATTATGTATGGTAGAACAAAAAATTGGATGCCCCAGTTTGCAGGTAACCGTTCATCGAACCAAGCAAGTTTGACTGAGAGTTATAAGGAAATTGTAAATCTTAATTTGGAGCAACAACTTACTTTTAAAAAGAAATTTAACGATGATCATAATTTGCTTGCAACAGGCGTTTATCAGGTTCATGCAGGGATGTTTAACGATATGGGAGCAACTGAAAATGGTTTTGACTTTGAACAACTCAATACGCTTTCAAATGGAGGAACAGTTTCAAAAAGCATTTCCGGAAGAACTGCCGAAGCACGAATGTTGTCGTACTTAGCAAGGGTAATGTATGACTACAAGGGCAAATACTTCTTTACAGGTTCTGTTCGTTCTGATGGTATTTATTCATTTGCTCCTGGCAACAAACGAGGTACTTTCTCAGCAGCTTCATTCGCATGGAAAATAAATGAAGATTTCTTCCAAAATGTTAAAGAAATAGATGCATTGAAACTTCGTATTGGTTGGGGACAAACAGGAAATTCAAATATGGGTAGCGACTTAGGCGATGGTTTTGTGTCAAGTCTAAATTATTTGAATAAAATAACAGATCCGAACAATTTCTCACCGGTGTTTGGTGATGACCAACACATTGAACGTGCTCAATATGTGTTTTATGGAATGGGTTCTTCTACAATTAAATGGGAAACTGCAGAAATGTATAACTTCGGGCTTGATTTTAGCTTATTTAATAGCAAAATTCAGGGTAGTGCCGAATATTATATCAAAAACAACAATGACTTGTTAATAGCGCAAACGCCTTCATCTGCTTTTGGACGTGTAGATGCTGCTCCTTATTTCAATTCCGGAAATATTCAAAATCGCGGTGTTGAAATCTCTTTACAATGGAAAGACCAAATTGGCGATTTTAGCTATGGTGTAAATACAAATTTTACAACGATTAAAAATGAAGTCCTTTATTTACCAAACAATATACCTATAGTTGGCACAAATAATAGAACAATGGTAGGACATTCTATTGGTGCAATATATGGGTATGCTGCGGATGGTATTATTCAAACCAGCGATTTTACTGGCGGAAAAGATCCTGTAACAGGCTTATATACAGGTTATAAATACGCTACTTACTTAACCAACACGCCTCAACCCGGAGATATAAGGTATAAAGACCTTACAGGCAATGGCAATGTGGATGCATTGGATAAAACAATTATTGGAAAAACTATTCCAAGTTTTACTTATACTGTCGGATTTGATTGTGCCTATAAAGGGTTTGATTTTAATATGTTCTTATTTGGTGTAAATGATTTCCAAATTTTCAATCAACAAAGAGCCAGCATGTCGAGCATGAATAGTCAGGATATGGATCACAACAAGCTGAATGATTTTGCTCAAAATTATTGGACAGAAGCAAATGCTTCGACAACTCATGTACGGGTGGACTTAGCCAATAAAAATGCAAACGATCAATTATCTTCATTTTGGGTTGAAGATGGTTCGTTTCTACGAATTAAGGATATACAAGTTGGCTATACGCTTTCGAAAAAAATATGTACTAAGTTAGGACTAGGAAGTGTAAGGGTTTATGCTAATGCATCAAATCTGTATTGCTTCACTGCTTATAAAGGTAGAGATCCCGAAGGTTTTATGTCAGGAAACCCATTATCATCTGGTACAGATAGCGGTGATTATTCAATACCTCGCTCATTTACAGGTGGTTTGCAAATTGGATTTTAATTTTAAAAATAAAGAAAAGAATATACTAATATGAAAAAGTTGCTATTTATATTTATTTCTGTTGTAGTTTTCTCAGCCTGTTCGGATGCATTTCTGGATACAGAAAGCAAAAACAACTTAGATTCAAATTCATTTTTTAAATCTGAAAACGATTTAACATTAGCTGTGAATGCTGCCTATACTCCGCTTGCTCATTATGGAATGTTTGGTCTAAAGTATTCGTTCATAATCAACACGTTAGATCCATATATTTGGTTCGAAAATCCAAAAGGTGGTATGGACCAATTGGTTATGAATAGTTCCGATTTTCAGGATACTTGGGGAGCATTATATGTTGGATTATTTAGAACATCTGATATACTTGCCAATATGGGTAAAGTAAAAGATTTGGTAAAACCGGCTGATTATCTCCAAGCTCAAGCTCAGGTGCGAGCATTAAGAGGCATGTATTATTTCTATTTGGTAACTTGGTTCAATGCACCTATCTATTACGATGAAACCAATGTACCTGTGGATCCACGTATTGGATTAGTAAACGGAACACCGGAGCAATTTTGGAACAAATTAGAAGAAGATTTAACTTTTGCGGCTGCTAATTTACCTGCATCCTGGCCTTCGTCCGAAACCGGTAGAATTACCAAAGGTGCTGCCAGTGCTCAATTAGGTAAAGCTTTACTATTCAAACATTATCATTATTATCTTCGTTTTGGAAAAGGTTCTACTGCAGAAGCTACGGTTAATTTGGATAAAGCAAAAGCTGCTCTGAAAACGGTAATTGACGATGGAAATTATCACTTGATTACTCCGGTAACAAAAGACAAAGCCAATTATCAGGGGGCGTTACTTTCAAATTATTCTTACCTCGATATTCCTGTTGGTAATACTATCTACAAAGCCGAAAACAACAAAGAATCAGTTTGGGAAATACAATTTAACGACGATAATAGAGCAGCTGCAGGTTGGTTGCCAGGATGGCAATGGGGAGGTAATCTTTTATCAGCATACTTTTCACCGTTAGGTTATAAAAATCAAGAAATTGATCCTTCGTTGTGGTTTGAATTTGAAACTGCTGGAGCACCAGCAGGTTACGACAGAGACCCAAGAGCACATGCTACTTGTTATTTAGATGGTGATACATTGGATTGGAGAGTTTCCTCTGGCCAAAATAAACCATTTCAAAGTGCCATTCATTCTAAAATGATAGTTTCAAATAATAACTTATACACTGGAGCTTCAGTTCTACCAACAAAAGCTTTTGGTATGAAAAAATACTATTATCCACAATGGGTAGATAAATCACCAAACACATCGCCTATAAATATTCGAGTAATTAGATATGCTGATGTATTATTAATGTATGCTGAATCTTCATTCTTAAAAGATGCAGATGCTGATGGAAGCGGATTAACTGCACTAAATTTGGTAAGAGACAGGGCTGGAATGCCTGCAATTGCAGCTTTAACTCCTGCTGCCATTGTTCACGAACGTGCTGTAGAGCTTGCTACCGAAGGACATCATTACAACGACATAATTCGCTGGACATTTGATAGCAGATTCCCAAATGACTTGGTTAAAATGTTTAATGGTCAATTCAGTAAACCAAAAAATCTGTATTTTCCAATACCTCAGGCTGAGATTGATGCTAATAAAGGGACGTTAAAACAAAATCCGGGTTGGTAATTTACTTTAATATATTAAATACGATATTTTATGAAAATCATTTATAAATCAATTTTATTTCTGTACACAATTCTTGCTTTTGGACTTGTTTCATGTTCTGAGGAAAGCGTAATGCCGGTGAAACCTGAATTTCAATTATCTTATGTCAGAGATGGTCAGATTAATGCACTTGCAGGTACTCCAGTTTATATAGTTCGCAAAGGAACTGCTGAGTTTGTATCGCTTTACGATGGAAAACCGGGCGCAGTTTATGGCGAAGTGGGAGCAAAAGGTGTAGATTTCGATAGAGCAGACTCACTTGGAATTACTTACAATATTGATGGAAAATACAAGGTTACTCTTGTATCTTCGAGTTCTGCCAAGGTAGGTGCTGAAGTGATTCGCAAAGTGGTTAGCTACGATGTAAATGTAATTGATATGCGTAATTCAATTAAACAATTTGTAGTTACAGTACCCGAATTGGGAGTTGTCAGTCAATATGTTGCAGGTGTTTTCTCACATGATTCTATTCTCATTTCAATTCCTGATGCAATAACAAATTTCAAATTTAAACCAGCTTATCAGCTCGATTCAGACAGTGCTAAAGTGCGCGTAAATAATGTATTGCAACTAACTAACGTTACCGAAAATGATTTTAACCCCTCACTGGGATCGGTTAAATATAGTGTGACAGCTGATTATGGAAATGTGAAAGATTATGTAGTACAAGTGAAATTAGTGCCATCGTCGAACGAAAAGAAATTGATCAAGTTTGAATTTGGCGTTAATGGTAAAGGCGAAAAGGGAGTCATTGACCAAACGGCTAAAACTGTTACAATCAAAGCTCTTACTGGAACTACTCTCACAGGAGTAAGACTAGTACTTCAAGCCGATAATTTTACAACTATTCAGGTTGGAAGAGAAACGTCAGGTGTTCTTGCTTATTCAAATTTCAGCGATAGAACAGCCTATAATATGACCAATACTGGTTCAAATCAAGTTAAAACGATAAAGGTTATAGCCCAAAACAAAACGGAGGAAATCTACTCTGTAAATGTAACCAATTAATATTATTAATCCCATAATTTGCGATAGACGTATTGCAAGTTTATAATTCTCTTAATTATTTTTCAATACAAACATTTTTTTAACTAACAATTTAATTTTCACATTTATGAAAACATTATTTACTTTCGTTTCGATAGCTCTATTAAGTGTATCGAGTGTGTTTGGACAGGCAGACAATGCCGCAGTAGCTAACTGGGTATTCCCTATCGAAGGATGGTTTGCTGGTGCCGCTGCTCCTGCAGTAGGTATTGATGCCTATCCAAGAGCTCAGGCTGATGCAACTGTGGTTGCAAATTTTGATGCGGCTACGGCTAATTTTGATGCTGCATGGGCAAGTGCAGGTACAGCATATGTTTTGGGTGCTCCTGGCAAAAGACTTGGTCTTGCTGGTTCTGAAAATGGTGCTGCTGACTTTACCGGTTCATTTAAAACTTTGTACGATGACAACAATATGTACATTTTATTACAATGGACAGATGATGACGTAACAGGTACAGAAACTGCTGAAGTTTGTTTATCTCCTTATTTAAAATTGGATGCAACAGATCGTGCAGCTGGAACTTGGTATAACGAACATAATGCTTGGTACGATCGCTATAATCAATTTGGCGCTAATAAACTTACTTTTAAAAAGACCGGTTTTGATGCTGCCATGATGATTAACTTTACTGATGCTGGTGTTGGATCAATCAACTGGGGTGGTACAACTCCTACTTTGACAAACAACTTGTTTGTTGATGATAAAACTGCTCCGGCTTCTAAAACTGTAAAATGGATTATTTCTATTGGTTATCCTGTTCTTACAGGAACTTATCGTCCAAATTTCAACAAAACTATTTGGGCTGGTTTAAATGGTGGTAAAGGTATCTCTTTCGATTTGAAAGTGAATGATACTGATGCTGACGATGCATTGAATACTGATGCTACTCCAGTTGCAAAACCTGCAGAATACTGGTGGAATACAACCAGCAATGATTGCTGGCAAGCTAATTTCTATGCTGGATTCTTGAAACCTGCAGCTCCATCTGCAGTAAATGATTTAAAAACGGTTGACTTTGCAAAAATTACTGCAAACAATATCGAATTAAGCACACCTGCTAATGTAACTGTTTATAATACTGTTGGAAAACAAATTATTAATGTAAAGAATGCAACTAGCGTAAACATTTCTAACTTGTCAAAAGGTGCTTACATCGTACGTGCTAATAATCAATCACAAAAATTCATTCGCTAGTATTTAAATACTGAAGTTTTGTAATTTGAAATTATAGAGGTTGGTTGTATTACATTACATCCAACCTCTTTTTTAAGTAGAAAAAGTATCATCTTATGTTCAAATAATATGGTTTTTAAATAACGAAAAGGTTTATTTTTGTAGGATATATTTTAAAATTTAAAGTTGAAGTTATAAATAAAGAATATGAACACATACGATAAAAAATTAATGCAGTTGAAACAAGCTCAAAACGAATTGTTGAGTTTGAATAATGAAAATGTTTCAATGGGAAATGGAATTTATGATAGATATGTAAATCCGGTGATCACGGCTGATCACATCCCTCTCAACTGGCGTTATGATTTTAATCCATTTACCAACCCTTTTTTACAAGAACGAATTGGAGTAAATGCTACCTGCAATTCAGGTGCCATAAAATGGAATGGCAACTACCTTCTAGTGGTTCGTGTAGAGGGTAATGACCGTAAATCGTTTTTTGCCATTGCCGAAAGTCCCAATGGCATTGATAATTTCCGCTTTTGGGAGGAACCTATTACGATGCCTGAAACAGAAGACCCAGATACCAACGTATATGATATGCGTTTGACTGCTCATGAAGATGGTTGGGTATATGGTGTTTTTTGCAGCGAACGCAAAGACCCGAATGCTCCAGCAGGCGATTTGTCATCGGCAGTAGCAACAGCAGGTATAGCTCGTACTAAAGATTTAATCAATTGGGAGCGACTGCCCGATTTAAAAACAAAAAGTCAACAACGTAATGTAGTGTTACACCCCGAATTTGTACATGGCAAGTATGCTTTTTATACCCGTCCGCAGGATGGTTTTATCGATACCGGTAGTGGTGGAGGAATTGGTTGGGCTTTGGTTGATTGTATTGTAAATACCGAAATTAAAGAAGAAAAAATTATCAATCACCGCTATTATCACACCATAAAGGAATTAAAAAACGGTGAAGGACCGCACCCTATCAAAACCGATAAAGGTTGGTTACATTTGGCACATGGTGTGCGTAATTGTGCGGCCGGATTGCGCTATGTATTGTATTTATACTTAACCGATTTACAAGACCCATCGAAACTTATTGCCGAACCAGCAGGTTATTTTATGGCGCCTCAGGGCGATGAAAGAATTGGTGATGTGTCCAATGTATTGTTTAGCAATGGGTGGATAGCCGATGCGGATGGAACTGTATTTATTTATTATGCTTCGTCGGATACACGTATGCATGTGGCTACTTCTACTATTGATAAATTGTTAGATTATTGCATCAATACGCCCGCTGACGGATACCGTTCGGCAAGTTCAGTTCAAACGATAAAAGAATTAATAGCAAGTAACAATAATTTGTTTTTAGCAAATAAAATTTCAGAAAATCAATTGGTTAGCCAACAACAATAATATTAATAATTCTAATGCAATCGTATTTTAAACACCTAAAACAATATCTTTAAACAATCATATCATAAATATCCCGATAGTTATCAGGATTAGTACACATAGGGCAAATTATAAAACAACAAACAATCATAATACCTGTCTTATTCCCCCTTTATGGGGTTAGGGGGCAGATTAAAACAAAAAAAATGAAAAATCTACTTTTACTCTTTTCCTTTCTCTTTCTTCAAATTTCATTCTCATATTCACAATATGTTGTTAAAAGCCAGCATATTCTTAATCCGGATTTAAACATTGAACATGTTAGAAATAATGTTGAATTTTGGATAAAAAATGCTTTTGATGATCCAGCTACCGGTGGATATGGTGGTTTTTTTTCCAGTATTGCGCAAAATGGAAGTAAACTTAGTACAAATCAAAAATCACTTATTGCGCAAACCCGACAAGCTTATGGTTTTACTAAAGCATTTATGCTTACAGGTGATGAAAAGTACTTGACCTATGCAAAAAGTGCCATTGATTTTTTGACAACCTATGGATGGGATAAGACAAATGAAGGTTGGTATTGTTTTGCTCAAAGAAACGGGCAATTAGATAACAGAGTTGGATGGAATCCAAATTCAGGAAAATGGGGTTTTCAACAACAGTATGCAAATGTTGGAATTATTGCCAATTACGAGGCTACACACGATCCAAATGTAAAAGTTTGGATGGATAAAGGTTTAAATTCAATTTATACGCACATGTGGGATTCCCGTCCTGGTTATGAAGGATATTATGAACAAGCAGATGCAAACTGGTCGAACTTATCAGGTAAAGGCTTCACTTCTACAGTGGATGCTATTACTACAAATGGTGAAGAGGCCTATTTAACGACTCTGGATCCGATAAGAAAAGCCAGATTAGTACAATTGGCTAACGTGATTGTAACCCGGTTTATTCCAATGATGAGTGATCCTAAGGTAAAAGCACTTTATCCTGAAGGATATGATAATAACTGGGTGTGCAATAGTTTTGGTTCGGATGGAAGTATCGGCCATTTTATTAAAACCTCCTGGTGTTTAGGTCGTGCCTACCTGTGTGACCCTACCAAAACAGAGTTTAAAGATGCCGCTATCAAAATATTAAATCAAGCATGGACCTATCAAAATGGTGCTGTATCGATTTGGGATCATACGAATGGTGGACCTTTTAATAATATTAATACAGGGACGGGTAATTGGGGTGGTAGTGGCGATAATAAAGATTACTGGACTTTGGAACAGGGGTTTACTGGTCCGATGATAAATTATTACATCACTAAAAATCCAATATATCTGCAAATGGCAGATGAGTCTATCTCTTTTTATATGAGCCATTTTATTGATTTGACATATGGTGAAACATATCAGGAATTAGATCCAACAGGTACAATAATAAGAAACGGTCAAAAAGGAGATGATTTCAAAGCAAACTATCATGCTCAGGAATTTGGTTATTATGCCTATTTATACAGTAATTTATATTATTTGCACCAACCAGCCAGTTTGTACTATAAATTTGCTGCCACTGCCACTACTCAAAACATTACGCTTACCCCAATACCTATGGAAGAAGGACTATTGAGAATAAAATCTGTGACTTTGGATGGCATTGAGTTTACAGCTTTTGATCCTGCTACCCGCACCTTGAATATCGCTGCCAATCAGGGTGGTAAATTTAAAGTTACTTATGAATCATTGACCTCTGCTTCTAATGCTGTAGCTCAATTGGATGCCGATAGAATTACTGTTTTCCCTAATCCTTCTAAAGATATGATTCAAATAGATGGAATGGAAGCAGTGAGTGATTTGGCTGTGGTTGATTTAACCGGAAAATCGCTTATTCATCTTCCAGTAAATGATCAAGCTTCAATGCGTGTAAATTTGGAAAACTTGAATACTGGAATTTACTTTGTAGTTTTGCATAAAAATTCTGGGATAAAAGTAATGAAGAAAATCATTAAACAATAGAAAACAATTATTTCTGTCATTTCATAATTAAAATTTCTGACAAGATTGAGAAGGTGATTCATTTATCTTCTCAATCTTGTAAATTGCATTATAACAACATTTTAAATATTTACTCTTATGAAACGTCTCATTTTTATTCTTTCTTTATTTGTTTCATTATCAACTTTTTCTCAAAACTTGATTGATAACCAATGGCAGTTTAAATTAGGTGATAGTTTGGTTTGGAAGAATCTGGATTATAATGCGTCATCTTGGAAAACAATAAAATCTGGAATTGCGTGGGAATATCAGGGTTATGCTAATTATGATGGTTATGCATGGTATCGTAAAACGTTGATTATTCCAGAACAACTTAAAAAAGAAGCTTTTAAGAATGGTGGATTTAATTTGAATTTGGGAACAATAGATGATGCTGACGAAATTTATTTTAATGGCAAGTTATTGGGTGCAACAGGTAAATTTCCACCTAATTATGTTTCGGCTTATGATAAAATAAGGGATTGGAATATCAATCCACAAGATGTTCAATGGGGCAAAGAGAATGTGATTGCCGTTCGGGTTTTCGATGAATCGGGGAATGGAGGAATCATGGGTGAAAATATCTCTTTAAAAATGAGGGGTCTGGAAACTGGACTTTCGGTAAAAGTACTTTTCCCAACTGAAAATCAAGTATTCGTCAAAAGTCAGAAATTAAACTTTTCAGTAACTCTTTCAAATTCATCCGTCATCAAACTCGATAGTAAAGTTGATTTTTTGTTGGTTGATGATTTTAAGGACACGGTAATGGTTTGGAATGAACCAATTAAATTGTTGGCAGGTAAATCAAAAACAATAAAAATAGACAAACCAATCCTAAAACCGGGTTTTTATACTTTGTATGTGGCTATTAAAAGTGATTTGCTCAATTTTAATAAATCATTTGCTTTCGGCATTGATCCCGAAAAGATTGTTTCTCCAACCGATATTCCGTCCGATTTTGATAATTTTTGGATGCGTGCTAAAAAAGAATTAGCAGCCGTTGATCCGCAGTTCAAATTAATTAAGAAGGATTCACTTTGTACAGCTAAACGGGATGTGTATTTGGTGGAAATGCGCTCCCTCGAAAATGTGTTGATTAGGGGTTGGTATGCTCGCCCAAAAGCAGCGGGAAAGTTTCCCGCCATATTACATGTACAAGGATATAGCTCTACCCAAGAAATGAGTTCGGGTTATTCGGGCGATGATATGGCTGTGCTTGTTTTGAATGTTCGTGGACATGGAAATAGCAAGGATAATATTAATCCGGGATTTCCAGGTTATTTGCAATACAGTTTAAAAGACAGAGAAAAATACATTTATCGTGGCGCTTATATGGATTGCTTGCGTGCTGTTGATTTTTTATGTAGTCGCGAAGAAGTTGATTCTCGCTATATCGTTGTGGAAGGTGGCAGTCAAGGTGGTGCATTGAGTTTTGCCACAGCTGCATTGGATAATAAACGAATCAGTCTGTGTATCCCGGCAGTTCCATTTTTGTCAGACTTCCCCGATTATTTTAAGGTAGCCGAATGGCCAGCAAATGAGTTTACTCAATTTGTATCAAAGAATCCTGATTTTGGTTGGGATAAAGTTTTTGAAACTTTGCGCTATTTTGATATTAAAAATCTTGCACCTTGGGTAAAATGTCCGGTATTAATGTCCATCGGTTTGAAAGACACTACTTGTCCGCCTCACATCAATTTTGCAGCTTACAACCAATTGAAAGTGCCAAAAGAATATGTAGTTTATCCCGAATCCGGACACGGTTTGCCAAGTGAGTATATGAAAGCAAAAGTAGATTGGATGAAAATAGAATTGGGCAAACTAAGCGCTGCAAAACTAAAATAGAGCGGTTGTTTACACTAAAATTAAACTTTTCAAACATCGAACTTTTCAAACATCAAACTTTCTAATTCTTCAATATGGAATCACAATCAGGAAAAATTTCAGTCGTTGAAAAAGCGGCGTATGGTATGGGCGATATGGCCTCTAATTTGTTTTATCAGACATTCACTATGTTTTTGTTGTACTTTTATACCGATGTTTTCGGCATATCGGCAGCAGCGGCAGGGACTATGTTTTTGGTAGTGCGCATGTTGGATACTTTCTACGATCCTTTGGTGGGATTGATGGCCGACCGAACAAAATCGAAATACGGAAAATTCCGTCCATGGATATTATATACAGTTGTGCCATTTGGTGTGATTGGATTCCTTACTTTTTTTACACCCGAAGTTGCCACCAGTGCCAAATTAGTGTATGCCTACGTTACCTACACCGCCATGATGTTTATTTATTCTACTATCAATGTGCCTTACGGCGCTTTGATGGCAGTAATGACAAATAATTCGTTGGAACGCACTAGCTTATCAGCATTTCGTTCTATTTCAGCTTTTATGGGAGGGCTTATTGTTCAGGGTTTAACCTTAAAATTGGTGCATTATTTTGGTTTGCTAAAAGCCAATTTAGATGGTTCTCTCAACGAACAGTTTGGCTTTTCGGCAGCCATGGGCATTTATTCGGTATTGGCAATTGTTATGTTTTTGACCACTTTCTTTCTTTGCAAAGAGCGAGTAAAACCGGTTTCGGAAGAAAAAAGTGCATTGAAAAGTGATTTGAAAGATTTATTTAGTAATGTTCCATGGCTCATTCTAACTTTGGTGGGTGTTATGACCTGCTTGTATGTGGCAATCCGCAACGGTTCTATCATTTATTATTTTAAATATTATGCAAACAATGCGGGTACTGCCGAATTGTTTGGTTTCCAGATTGGTGCCGACACCTTGGTTTCTACTTTTATGCTGGTTGGTACTGCTTGTAGTATTCTCGGTACTATTTTGCTTCGGCCCATGGCGGCTTGGGTAGGAAAAAAACGTGTCTATATTGGTTCGATGACTATTGGAACGGTATTGAGCGTAAGTTATTATTTTTTAGGTAAAGACCAAATTTCGATGATGTTTTTATTTCAGGCTTTGTGTAATTTAGCCATTGGACCCGCCATGGCGATGATGTGGAGTATGTATGCCGATACGGCTGATTATTCCGAATGGAAAACGGGTCGACGTGCTACGGGTTTGATTTATTCATCAGCCAATTTTGCCCAAAAATTTGGATGGTCAATTGGCGGTGCAATAGCCGGTTACCTTTTGGCGTATTATGGTTTTGTGGCCAATGCCCCGGTTACTACCGAAACAGAAAATGGAGTAAAGGTATTATTCGCCATCATGCCTGCATTTTGGAGTGTTATAGCTGTTATTGCTTTGTTCTTCTATAAGTTAGATGAACAAAAGGTGATTGAGATTAATCAAGAATTGGCGGAGCTAAAAGCAAAAAAAACGAATATAATCTAGATTCAAATTTTTATACTTATGAACAAAAAATTAACGCTCTCATGCTTACTGCTTTTTGTGCTGAGTTTTACTTTTCTGTTACAAAGCAAAAGTATTAAAAATCACGTTGTAAAAACTACTTGTCTTCAAAAAAGTTTAGCTGAACGTATTGATTCTGTATTGACTATCATGACGTTGGAAGAGAAAGTCGGACAATTAAATCAGTATTCGAGCAATTGGACTACCGGTCCTGTGTCGCCTGAAGCCAACAAATTGCAGGATATTAAAGATGGTAAAGTAGGTTCGATGCTAAATGTAAAAGGTGCTGAAAAAACAAGGGCAATTCAGAAAATAGCACTGCAATCACGCATGAAAATCCCCTTACTTTTTGGCTTGGACGTTATTCATGGTTACAAAACAACTTTCCCTATTCCATTGGCCGAAGCTTGTAGTTGGGATTTAGCAGCTATGGAACTAACGGCACGAATTGCAGCTACCGAAGCAGCTGCTGCTGGCGTTCATTGGACATTTGCACCCATGGTGGATATTGCTCGCGATCCGCGTTGGGGACGTGTCATGGAAGGTGCCGGCGAGGATACGTATTTGGGTTGCGCCATTGCAAAAGCCCGTGTGAAGGGTTTCCAAGGAGGTCAGTTGGGAAAAACGGATGCTGTAATGGCTTGTGCCAAACATTTTGCGGCGTATGGTGCAGCCATTGGCGGGCGCGATTATAACTCTGTGGATATGAGCGAACGCACCTTGTTCGAAGTGTATCTTCCACCTTTCAAAGCAGCTGTGGATGCAGGTGCTGCTACTTTTATGAATAGTTTTAATGATGTAAATGGAGTGCCTGCTACTGGAAACCCACATTTGCAGCGTGATATATTGAAAGGGAAATGGGGTTTCAACGGTTTTGTAGTGAGCGATTGGGGTTCGATTGTCGAAATGCAAACCCATGGATTTGCAAAAAGTTTAAAAGAGTCTGCTTTTATTGCCATCAATGCCGGAAACGATATGGACATGGAAAGTCGTGCTTACACTAAAAATTTAGCTACTTTGGTAACCGAAGGCAAAGTTTCGATTACTGTTGTAGATGAAGCCGTAAAACGCATTTTGCTCAAGAAATTTGAGTTGGGTTTATTCGACGATCCATATAAATTCTGCAATGAGAAACGCGAAACACAAGCCTTTCAAAATCCTCAACATCGAATTATTGCGAAAGAAATGGCCCAAAAAAGCATTGTTTTGTTGAAAAATCAAAACAGTATTTTGCCGCTCAATAAGCAACAGAAAGTAGCATTGATAGGCCCTCTGGCAAAATCAAAAATTGACATGTTGGGCTTTTGGAATGTGGAGTGGGACGATAATAGCGATGTGGTTTCACAATATGAAGGATTGGAACTCAAAATTGGGAAAAATAATTTGTTATATGCCAAAGGCTGCGAAGTGAACGACTCGTCGGAAATTGGATTTGCCGAAGCCATTACCATTGCTAAACAAGCCGATGTGGTCCTTTTAAGTATGGGCGAAACAAGAGATATTAGCGGAGAAGCCCGCAGTAGAGCAAATATTCATTTTCCGGGGGTGCAGGAGAAATTGATAAAAGCCATTGTTGCTACCGGAAAGCCAGTTGTAATGTTGATTAATGCCGGCCGACCATTGGTGTTCAATTGGGCAGCTGACCATGTGTCCGCCATTCTTTATACTTGGTGGTTAGGTAGTGAAGCTGGAAATGCAATTGCCGATGTGCTATACGGCGACTACAATCCTTCGGCTAAACTGACCATGTCTTTTCCACAATCCGAAGGTCAAATTCCTGTTTATTATAATCATTTCAACACCGGAAGGCCTCAATTGAACTCACATGAACAATACGCTTCCGGTTATAAGGATGCTTCTTCGTTGCCAAAATTTCCTTTCGGATTTGGATTGAGCTATACCAGTTTTGAATATTCCGATTTGAAATTGAGTTCCAATACAATGAAAGCCGATGGTAAAATTGATGTTTCATTTACACTCAAAAACAGCGGTAAAATTAAAGGTGAAGAAGTAGTTCAGCTCTATTTGAAAGATGAAGTGGCATCGCTTGTTCGCCCCATTAAAGAACTGAAAGGTTTTGAGAAAGTAATGTTACAAGCAGGTGAAAGTAAAGAAATTAAATTCACAATTGACAAAGAAAAACTTTCATTTTTCAATAATAAACTAGAATGGTTAGCCGAATCAGGTAAGTTTCAACTTATGATTGGTGCTTCTTCGGATGACCTAAAATTGAAAAGTTCTTTCGAATTAATTGACTAATATTCAATCCCGATAGCTATCCGGACAAACCTTCAAATTTTCAAATCTTCAAACTCTTATTTTATGCAATACGGACATTTCGACGACGACAAAAAAGAATACGTAATCACATCGCCCAACACGCCACGATCGTGGAGTAATTACTTGGGTTCAACTGAATATGGTGCTATTATTACCAACAATGCAGGTGGATACAGTTTTTATAAATCCGGTGGTCAGGGACGTTTTATACGTATGCGCTTCAATTCAGTGCCGCTAGACCAACCCGGCAGATACATTTATTTGCGCGATAAAGTAACCGCCGATTATTGGTCAACTTCGTGGCAGCCGGTAGGTAAACCCCTTGATGCCTACAAAAATACCTGTCGTCATGGTTCGGCTTATACGATTATTGAGTCTGAATATACTGGCATTAAAACCCAAACGCGCTATTTTGTACCACTAGGTCAAAGTTTTGAAGTGTGGCATTTGAAGGTGACCAATGATAGTGAAAAGGTACGTGAGTTGAGTATGTTTACATTTGTAGAATATGCCAACAACTGGAATGCAATGGATGATTTGCTGAATCTTCAGTACACCCAATACACAGGTAAAATGGATGTGGTTGATGGAATATTAAGTCATGGTACCAATGTGCATATTCCCATGATGCCCGATAATTTCAACGAAAAAGATCAGGGTCGATATTCATTTCTTGCCTTTGTGGGTGGCGATATTGTGGGCTATGAAACTGATTTAGATCGTTTTTTGGGAAGTTATCGCACATACTCCAATCCAGAGACCATAGAAAAAGGGCTTTGTTCCAATTTTAAAGCGGCTGGCGATAATATGTGCGGCGTATTGCAAATTGATACAAAGTTAGAAGCAGGCGAAAGTAAAGATTTCTTTGTACTCATGGGAGTCGGACAAGCAGGCATTGAAGGTAAGGCTGTAGTAGAAAAATACGGAAACATAGAGGCTATTGATAACGAGTTTGCTAAATTGATAAAACACTGGCACAACCGCATTGATGGACTAACCGTAAAAACGCCCGATTCTGAATTCAACAGCATGCTGAATATGTGGAGCCCTTACAATTGTTTGATAACTTATGCCTGGAGCCGTGCAGCCAGTTTGGTGTACTCAGCGAGCGAGCGAGATGGATTGGGTTACCGCGATAGTGTGCAGGATTTGTTGGGTGTAATGCACGCAATTCCCTATGAAGCGGGTGCTCGACTCGAATTAATGATTACCGGACAAGTTTCCACAGGCGGTGCTATGCCCGTTGTTAATAAAGTGTCACACAAGCCCGGAAGCGAGCCTGCACCTACCGAAAACCAATACCGTTCTGACGATTGTATGTGGTTGTTCAACACTGTTCCAGCTTATGTAAACGAAACAGGGGATGTTGATTTTTACAACAAAGTGTTGCCATTTTCCGATAAAGGCGAAGCCACCGTATTAGGGCATTTACGTGCTGCTATTCAGTTTAATTTAGATCGTTCAGGAAGTCATGGTTTGCCTTGCGGTCTGCATGCCGACTGGAATGATTGTTTGAAATTCGGACACGATGGCGAAACCACTTTTGTGGCCATGCAACTACGTTTTGCACTAAAAATTTATATAGAAATTTGTCAGTTATTGGATAATAAAACCGAAGAAGCATGGGCAAAACCATTATTGGAACAATTGGATGAAAACATTCAAAAATACGCTTGGGATGGTGAATGGTTTTTACGTGGTTACCGTGCCGATGGTTTTAAATTCGGATCAAAAGATAGTGAAGAAGGTCAGATTTTTATGAACCCACAAGTATGGGGTATTATCAGTGGTGCGGCAAGCGAAGAGCAAAAGGCCTTGGCATTGAAAAATATGGGTGACCGATTATCCACCGATTATGGTGTGATGCTTTGCGACCCACCATACACAGAGACTGATTATAATATTGTTCGTGCTGCCTTGTTCAATACCGGCATGAAAGAAAACGGCGGCATTTTTATGCATACACAAGGTTGGGCGGTGATGGCCGAAGCCATGTGTGGAAATGGCAATAAAGCTTTTGAATATTTCCGAAAATACATGCCGTCGGCTTACAATACCAAAGCCGAGATTCGTCAAATTGAGCCTTATGTGTATTGTCAATCTACGCACAGTAAATCGAGTCCACGATACGGAAATTCTCGCGTGCCTTGGCTAAGTGGCTCAGCGACTTGGTCGTTTGTGGCTGCAAGTCAATATATATTGGGTATGCAACCCGTTCTTGATGGTTTGTGCATCGATCCTTGTATACCTTCTTCGTGGGAAGGTTTTGAGGCGACCCGTCGTTTCCGTAACAAAGATTTATGCATTAAAGTTACAAATCCAGACGGAGTGGAAAATGGTGTAAAAAGTATAGTTTTGAACGGAAAATTAATTTCAGGTAATGTGATTCCTTTTAGTTTGATGGAAAACCGAAATGAGGTGGAAGTGGTGATGGGTATTTTATAATCGGCAGAATTTAGTCCACCACATTGCACAAAATGTTGCAAGAATTGCAACATTTGTACCTCGATGCAATTAAAAATATTCAATTTGCTTCATTCCATTTTCACCCATTATTCCGCTTCCCTTCAGCTAATGATTAAATAGCAGGTAAATACTTTAATTTCTATTCTTTTCATCTTTTATTGATTGATAATTTTTAGTCAATAGCATCTATGTGCTTGCGGTAGATTCATTCAATCGTTATATTTCCGTTCAGGGTTTCGCAAGCTTCACTACCTTTCACTCCAAATCACCTCATTCATTTCACCAACCTCAGCACCGCAATGCATAAGTGACTTATTCATTCCACTACACAAATCAAACCACACATTTCATTTCCCGAAATGGCTATTTTTTTCAACCCACATCATTTACACAAAACATTGCAATTCTTGCAAGCTTTGCACCTCCTCGCTAAAAAAACAGTCCATTTGCTTCATTTCATTGCCTCCCATCGCTTCGTTTTATTCGATTGTCACCTATGATTAAAATCCATGCATTTCCAATGGAATATTTATTTTCAATGTGAGAGTTTATTCCGAGAATAATCCTTTCTAAAAATTCGTTTCATTCTCAGAAAAACAATTCGAGTTTTATCTCCATGTGCTTGCGGACGGTTCATTCACTTCACTCATTTCGTTTCGGGGGACGCTGTTCGTACCTCACAACTTGTCCACCCCTCGCTACATTGCGTTCAGTTTTATTTCACCCACCTCAGCACCCCACGGCATAAGAAGTATCCTAATTTCGCTCCCTCGCTTCCGCTTATTTTGGTCACTACATATGCCAAAATCAACGCATGTCCAAAGGATTGTTTTCATTGACTGGGATGAATACGTCAAGATTTTCAATAAAATAATAGTGATTTTCTTACACAAAGGCGAGTTTCCAGCCGTACCGGCAATCCGTGAATAATGCCCCGAAAACCATTTGTGATTTTTATGCGCGTCTGTTTTTAGTGGAAGCATAAAAGTCACAACAGGTTTTCCTTTTGGGGTCAGCGCACACAACCCATTTTTTCTTCGCCTGACACTTCGAGCCCCGGTATCCACTCAAAAAAATGCGTTGTGATAGAGTTTGATAATGTTGAAAAGTAAGAATAAGTTTTCGGAAATGATTTTTCCTTTTTTAGAATATGGATGCTGGAAAACTTATTTCCTGCTTTCCAACATTTAAATACAGTTGCAAATTATGTTTTATGAACTTGGAATAAATGCCCCAAAACAATATGCCTGTTTTTAAGACCATATTTATTGGATTCAAGGAAAAACAGGCAAACTGTTTTGAATAGGGACAGAGGAAACTACATTTAGCGTTTAAATTATTTGCTACCGCCTGAATAAAATAATTCATCTGCTAAAAGTAGTTTGGGTTGTTTTAGCACTTCATGCAATAGAATACATGTTTACACTTCGTGTGAGGGAAAAAGGTGCATACGGGTTGATAAATGAGAATACAAAAAAACGGGAACAACTTGTTCAGGCTAGATTCGCCCACCTAAAGTTAGTTCCCGTTTTCAACATGCCATTTTACACAATGAATTCAATGCGCAACATAGCGCTAAATCGAAATGGCTTACTCCGGATTAACCAGATTCCCATCCTTGACTAGCAGTGGGAAAGCATTTCCTTTATCATTTTCAAAATTAAACGTTAGTTTGTGCTCCTGATTGAAATTATCACGAATGGTAATATCAATTGACTGTTTATCCAAACAAAACGAGGTGTAGTATAAGCTGAAAGCTTCACCTGTAAGCTCATAGGTGTCGCTGGGAATAAGTATATCCTTGCTTTCGTTCTGGATATAACCTTTACCTTCCGGTTGATAAAAATTGAAATAATATTTAGCACCCTCATATTTATCAGTTCGGATAAGTTTGAACCGTATTTCAACCGTTTCGCACACTTTGATTTTCTTTTGAAGTGGTAAAGTGCTTACCGAAAATTCATACACTTGTTGGACATCCAACTTGTCATTACATCCTGTGAATAGCATCAGCATAGCTGCTACAATACTCATAATAATTGTCTTCTTCATAATTCTTTTTAATTGTAATTGTTTGTAATTCTAGTTGTTTTAATTGATAATAATTTTGATTCCAGTACCCAATTGAGTTGAAAACTTGCCTACGGACGAACCCCACATCACCCGCTCCCGGGCATTGATCAATAGGATAAATCGATCGGTAATAAAAGTTTCAAGTTCCAGTGTAGCTGCACCACCATACACAAAAGTGTCTTTATTGATAAGTGTAGCACCATCATAAAGAGTTTTGTTACCCCAGTTACAGGTTTCGTATCCGGCTAAGCCCGATGCACCTATGGATAGCAGTAAGGTCTTACTTGGATCGGAAAGAAAGCTATAATAATACCCTCCTTCACCCGTAAATTGAACCAATGGAATTTGTATTTGCTTGTAATCAAGTTGCTTTTGCAGAAATTCTCCGCCAAAAACCCAACGACTGTCTTTTTGTGTGTAAGTGGAAAGAGCCATACCACCATAAAATGCCCGTTGTGGGTTTATTCCATTTATCGTACCAATGGTCAATTGAACTCCTTGTTGCCCTGGCAGATAGCGTTGAGCGTTTGTGTGTTCAAATAGAAACCCAAATATGGAAATGATTAAAAATGTCTTTCTCATTTTACTTGATTTTTAATTCGTTGATTAATTCAGCACTAATAATATCACTGTTTTCCACTACAAAACGCTGATGGCGACCGCCGTTTTTCTCGTTCAGTTCTACGATAAACTCCTTGTCATCCGGAATGGTAAACTTGTCCATGACAAAGACCGTACGTTCACTACTTTTTCCGGCTATCCGTGTAGCATAGTTGAATGCCCGAATCGGGAAAATAACCGTTTCCTGAATGGCGGTACGTTTCATGACTTTTTTGTCTACTATTTTGAAAATGATAAAATCCAAATCGAAAGGAACATTCGATGAATTAGTTATTTGTGTATGGAAATAGAGCAGTCCGTCATGGGTATAAATACCTTTGAGTAAGTACTGGATACCAAATTTTCGGCTACCGATTTGATTGATTTCCCTTCGGTCATTCTTGTAGATTGATTTCATAATCAGATGTACCATCATGGGCGATTCATTTCCCAATTCCTTCAGGTATACCTCCAATGCATTGTTCGGGTGCGAAACCGTATCACCATCGTGTATAAAATCCTTCATTTCCACACTCATCAACAGCGGCTCGTTGGCATATTTTACGTTGAAAGTATAAAAACTGCCCTCTTCGGTAATCACAGAGAAATTAGTCTCGGTTTTGAAATTTCGAACGGCAGCTTTAACCCGGATAACATTTTCTGCTCCGTCGGCTTTGCCGGCAATGATATTAGCCGAACCCAGATCGATATACTTGATAGCTGCCGGGAAAATAATGTGGACAGTCTTATCAAAGGTCACCTCCATGCCATAAGGCGCTATCATTTTGTCGTAACTGATTTTTCGGGTTAATCCCTCGTAAAAATCTCTTTTGGTTGTTTGAGCCTGTATGGAAACAAAGATTCCAATAAGTAACAGAAACAATAATTTTGTTTTATTCATTTTAATGAGTTGTTTATGAGAAGCAGAACTTCTCCGGTTTGACTGATTTAGTTACTTGTTTGTTGAATACTTTCTAATTTTCTGTTTATTCTTGATCGATTAGCAAAAGAACTTTGTATCCGGCTTTTAGTTTGACTGTAATAGTTTGCACCTTTTTAGTCATATATTGTGAACCGCTTTGAATAACACCTTTTCCTAATCCGGAAAGTACCTGTTGACCTGCTGATTGTGTCAGAGATATACTCGTTCCCATATTAGAACCGATATTTCCTGCCATTTCCTTAAAAGCATTTATCTCCAATGAACCCGGGATAAAAATCCCCTCCTGCCCATCAGTGTCATATACCCGAAGTTCCACCGGAATTATATTCCCCCGATACTCCATGGACTGAATCGAAATCTCCAAGCGATCACCTTGTATATTAGCTACACCTGAAATTAGAATGTTGGGTGGAATCACCGTTTTGCCAACCTTCACAGATTCCTGCAACCGTAATCGAACACTTTGACCGTTAATCAAGGAGCAGTTTTCGTGGACACAGGCTTTTATCGTGTTTCTATCTTCCAATTGATTTTGTCCAATAGCTGAATTAAATCCTGCATTGCGTAGTTTTTGGTTGTTGCTCATCCCAACAGAATCCAACGTTTGAGGCAAACTTGAAACTGTTTGCTCGATTTGTTGATTGATGCTGGAAATTTGCCTTTTTTTCTTCGTGCTCAGGAGCGAAGAACCGGTTGATGGATAATTTTGTCCACCCATAGACTGTCCTTGATTTTGTCCTTGTGGAATATACTTAGCTGCCATTTGATAGGATTTTTCCATGAGTTCAATTTGGTCGGCAATAGTGCTTTTTCGATTGTCACTTTCCTGAATTCTCGCTGATAGCTCTTCCATTTTCCGATTTGTTGGTCTGTTGTCAGGATTTACTTTTGACGATTCGAAAAAACTGCCCAAGTTTCGATTGACTTGCTTGTAAGCGTTGTTGGAGCTTTGTATTTTGGCAATATGTTCTCTCGTACGAATGTTGCCAGTAGAGTTCCCAGCAGCACGGCTCGATTGAGACCCAGATTTTTTATCCAATCCGGAAACTACCGGGCTATTCATTTCGTCATTGAACATGGAAGCCAGACTTTGCAATGAGTGCTTTTGTTCCCCTTGATTTTCCTCCAATCTAGCTTGTTCAAAAGCTGCTTTCTTATCGTCTGACAAGTCCTTGTTCTTAGGCATGGGAATCGTGGTATTAAAGCCTTTTGCTTCCCTGAGTTTCTCCGACTTCGAAGGAGAAAAGATATACCAGATACATAATCCGAAGACAATAAACATCAAGGGATAAATAAGCATTTTCTTCTGCCTAAGTTTTTGTTCGACAGTTAGCGGTTCTTTTTGAGGATTGTCAGCCTCATTCGTTTCTTTCATATTGTTTGAAATTTAGTTGATTAATACTATCTTTTGAATGCAGTTTCAATTGATTGATATGCTCTATCTTGATTTGCTCTTTATCCGTTTTGTTGATGTTGTAAATGGCCGAGAATGAGAAATAGAGTGAGACAATTCCAAAAATAGAACTTACTACCAATATGGAGACAAGCCTTTGCTTTGGAGATAGAGAAGCACAATAGCTTTGTGTTTTTTCTTCTATTTGACTTCTGAACTGAAATATTTTGTTTGTTATTTTCTGTTTCATTTTTCTTTTTATTGTTTTTATCTGTTAGTGACTGTCAAGTCTTTGTTTTCCATTATCTCAAAAGCTTCAATGCTGAACCCTTGAGGATTATTATCGCTTCTTACCGAGTTTAATAACTGGCAATGTGTTATCAAACTGCGTTCAGTTACATTACTTTCTCTAATTATCATTTGCCGGGCATAAGTCATCACCTGATACGGATACTTATCGAAATTACAGATTACGCTATCCACCTGAATGGCTTGATTGATATTTCCCGAAACGATACGGGCATAATATCCTTTTTCCGATAAATCCGAATAATAATTGAAAGCACTTCTGTCTGAAAGAAATAAGGCTCTTTTGATATTACTCTCTATCGCATTCTTATCAGGCGAAAGGGTGAAGAATAGTTCGTGAAACCGTTTTACATGCTCCCGGGCTTCCACTGGTCTGTTCTGTGACAAATCTTGCGAGAGTGCCAGCATCAGGGATTTTCCATTATCCAGTACATATATTTTCTGTCGTTGAGCTTCAGCAAAGTTGTACGAACTCCACACGGCATAAGCTGTTATAGCAGCACACAGACAGAGAAATATAAAGCTGAAAAGCCGAATCTGCTTGAAGCTTGATTCTATATTCTTTAATGATTTGAATTCCATAAGTGAGTTTTTTAGTTAGTAAATCGTTTGTTGGATAAATCCAATATTGAGCAACTGAGATGGTTGAAAATTTATTTTCCAAGCAGTCGACCACCTACGTTTCCTGTCGCAGCTCCGGCAATACCACCAGCCACAGAGCCTGCTTTACCTGCCGTATTACTGACATTACGTCCATAATTTCCCATGCCACCAGCTTGTATAATCCAACCCGCTACGGTAGGTATGGTGAAGTAGCCAATAATGCCAATAATCATAAATACGATATAAACCGTATTGGATGAATCGATGGAATAATTGGGATTGTTCTGCAATTCCGAAATGTCATTTTGAAGCATCAATACCTGTATTTTAGCAAGTATGGTACTGAATAAATCAGATACCGGCAGCCAGAGATATACGCTCACATAGCGGGTTATCCATTGGGTCATGGTCGATTGAAAACCATCCCAAACACTAATGGCAAAGGCAATGGGTCCGAGGACGGCTAATACGATCAGGAAGAATGTGCGGATGGTGTCAATCACCAACGAAGCTGCCTGAAACAGAATTTCCAACAATTCCCGAAAAGAATCCTGAATTGTTTTCTTCATACTATATATTCCTTTTTCCACATACATACTCGTCATGGTGGCCAAATCGGTAGCAGTCCAACCCAATTCCTCCAGTTGCTTATCAAATTCTTCGTTGCTCACCAGATAAGCTGTTGCCGGATTTTTCAAGGCGGCATCATATTCGAGTTTGTCTTTTTGCTTTTGATAACTGACCATATCAAAGGTTTGCGATTGAAGCATTTGGTTTGTGCCGCGTACTATAGGACTCATAACTCCGTTTATGGTTCCCAATACTATGGTGGGAAAAAACATAATACACAAACCAATCGCAAAGGGACGAAGCAGTGGATACACATCAATCGGTTCAGCCCGGGCTAAAGATTGCCACACCCGGGAGGCTACATAGAACAAAGCTCCAAGCCCGGCTATTCCTTTCGCTACTCCTGCCATATTGGAACAGAGTGGCATCATCTCCACATACAAATTTTTCAGAATCTGGTGGAGGTTATCGAATTCAATGGATAATAACATAGCTTACCAGTATTTTTCGTTGTTGCTGCCGTATAATGCCATCACCCGGTTCGTGTCACCTGCACGTTGGGAGCGCAGGTAGCTCACCGCAATATTCTTTTTGGTGTAGTAGTTGACTAAGTTGCGGTTTTTCTTTACCGCGTTGTAGGTTCGGTCAATAATATCCAAGCGTTCCTTGTCTGTCATGGAAAGACCATTGGAACTGACTACCGCTTTCAATTCGCCCAGCAAGTCACCACTTTGTTCAAGCAATTTAGAATATCCAAAAGCAATGGCTCCCAGTTCCTCGACAGTATAGTTCTTATCTGTGAGCATTTTCTGAAAGCTGTTCACATAGATGTCCGAAATCTCACCGACCATTAGGACAGTCTGCTGTACTTTTTTTGCATCCTTGACTAAATTGTTCACTGACTTCAGGGCATCATAATACTTCTTGCCCTGCTCGTAGAGCTTTACGGTTTCCTTGAAATTGTTTACCATGTTCGATGCTGTGGTTGAAGTTTCAATCACTTGCTTGGTGGTATTCACAATACTTTGAGCCAGGTTGGACGGGTCAAAAGTCACGAACTGGGCTTTAGTGGACATTACACAAGTCATCAGGAAGATGGCTGCTAAATAGATTTTTGTTTTCATTTAAATAATGGGGTTTTAAAATAGAGTTGAAAAAGTTGTTTTTGAAAAAGTTACTAATGACTAATTGTTGCTTGATTGTTTATCAATTTGTTTTGTCTCAGAGAGTTGTTTTATCGCCAGTTCTATATTGCCATCCAGTTTTTCCACTAGATTGAATAATTCAACTTTCTCCGATTCCTCAGTTGTATACGTCAGATATTCATCCATGGACACTTCGGTGGCATATACGGCAGATTGTGTGCCTCCCAAGCCTATCCAAACCTCTTTGTATACTCGGTTCGGATTATTCGCCAGATTAATGGAAAGTATCTGTGCTTTTTCTTTTTCTGTAAGTCCCAGTAATGCCTGAATAGAATCAAACTTATTCATGTACTTGCGTTGATCCAGCAGAATCTTGCAGTCTGAATTGTTGATGATGGATTCCTTTACAATAGGAGAAGCGATAATATCTTCCACTTCCTGGGTTACCACAATGGCTTCTCCGAAATACTTGCGAACCGTCTTAAAGAGGTATTTGATATATTCTGCCATTCCTTCTTTGGCAATTGCTTTCCATGCCTCTTCAATCAGGATTACTTTTCTGATTCCCTTTAGCCGTCTCATTTTGTTGATAAAAACCTCCATAATGATTATGGTGACAATGGGAAACAGGATAGGATGATCCTTGATATTGTCCAGCTCAAAAACGATAAACCGCTTGGAAAGCAAATCAATCTGTTTATCTGAATTCAGTAGGTAATCATATTCACCGCCTTTGTAATAGGGTTCGAGCACATTCAAGAAGTTGGCAATATCAAAATCCTTCTCTCTAACTTTCTTTCCGGCAAGCACTTCGTGATAATCTGTTTTTACATACTCATAAAAACTGTTGAAGCTGGGGGTTAATTCCTTTGTTTTTATTTTTTCAATATACAGACTCACCGCATTGGATAGCGCCACTTCTTCAGCACGGGTAGGAGGTTCATCATTTCGTTTCCACAAAGTAAGAATCAAAGTCTTGATACTTTCCCGTTTTTCAATATCATAGATGCCATCTTCGGTAAAGAAGGGGTTGAATGCTATCGGATTTTGTTCTGAATAGGTAAAATACACCCCATCTTCCCCCAATGTTTTGCGATTGATTAATTCACAGAGTCCGAGGTAACTATTCCCGGTATCTATCAACAGCACATGCGAACCTTGTTCGTAATACTGCCGAACCATGTGATTGGTAAAAAAAGATTTTCCACTGCCTGATGGTCCAAGAATAAACTTGTTACGGTTGGTGATGATTCCTTTTTTCATGGGCAAGTCCGAAATATCCACATGAATCGGTTTTCCGGTCAGTCTATCTACCATTTTTATCCCAAATGGAGAAACAGAACTTTTGTAATTTGTTTCTTCGGTGAAAAAGCAAATGCCCTGTTCAATGAAGGTATAAAAACTTTCTTCAGCCGGAAAGTCAGCTTGATTGCCCGGAATGCCTGCCCAAAAGAGTGTTGGTGTATCCACAGTGTTGTGCCGGGGTTTACATTCCATAAGAGCCAACTGGCTTCCTACATCGTTCTTGATGTGTTTGAGTTCTTCCCGGTCATCACTCCATGCCATTACGTTACAATGGCAACGAATAGAGGAGAGTCCAAAGCTATGTGCCTCGTTCAGGTATTTGTCAATCCATTCCTTGTTGATTTGGTTGCTTCGACTGTATTTCGATAAGGAATGCATATTGCGTCCCATTTTCTCAAATTTTCGTAAGTTTTCAGCACTATCATCGATAAAAAGGTATTGATTGTAAATATGATTGCAGGAAAGTAACAATCCTACGGGTGACGCAAATGATAACCGGCAATCGGAACGATCGGTAGAAAGTTTCTCGTAGCGAATATCCGTTCCAACACTGGCAGGCAAATCATCCACATCCGACAAGGTATGCAAGCAAAGGATATTATCCCCAATGCGCATTTCTTCCGGTTTGATAGTCATATCCTTTAGTGTGGTAGTATTCTCCTGTGACAGCGAAAAGTATTTTTCAACGATTCCCGCTTTGTTGTCAGTCCCTACAATCTCATCTGTATTTAATCGAGTCAGGGAAATAAATCCGCCATCATTGACGATGCGTTCAAATTGTCCGACTGCCTCCAGAAATTTCTCAACCGTTTCTTTGTCCCGAAAGTCTTTAGGGATAACCGAACCCCGACACAAGGTTGAAAAGTTGCTTTGCAGCCGGGAACGCTCCTTGGTGGTCTTGGTCAAAAAAAGATAGCAAGTGTGATTCAGATACGGACGTTCATTGAAATGGCGTTCAAAACTTCGGGAGAGAAAACTCATTTCATCCTGCTTTATTTCCGGTTCATATTGTTCCTTAATATACCAATCCTGTTTGTGCACGATAGAATAATCAGGAAGCACCTTTACTGCTTTAGTCCAGGAAGAATGAATGGCTTCATATTCCTTTGCAGTTACCGTAAAGAGTTCGGGGAGCTCCACTTTGAAGGCAACCGTTATATCGGCATCCTTCGAAATGATACAACCCATTTCTACACCCCAAATTGGGAACTTGCTTTCTAGCGTGGTAGCTTTTAATGTATTTTTCATACTTACTTTTGATGAATGTGTTTGAATAGTCGGGCAATTTTTTTGCGGTTAAGCAAGTAGTTTGGGTGGTTTCGAATAGCACCCAGTTTCATTAGTCCATATTCGCCGTATTTGCGATTCAACGCAAAAGTTTGCCACACAAGAACAGAAGATGAAATAACCCCAAAACCGATGCAGAACCATTGACCGATTCCTGTCATATACAGGATCACGAAAAGGACAAAGATGGTAAGCAGTCCACCGGCAAAAAGAAAGAGGTATTGGCTTTTCAGTCCTTTGAACTCCACTGACTTGCCGATGCCTTTGTTGATAGGATAGTGTGACATGACCTTACAGGAAAAAGGAACGTAAGACCGTAGCCGCCACAATCAGAAAGATACAGGCTCCAAACCACGATGCCGCCGTTTTGCTGGTGTCAGGGTCGCCCGAAGAAAATTTGCTGTACACTTTCACCCCACCGATTAAACCGATAACTGCCCCGATGGCATACACCAACTTGGTGGCAGGTTCAAAATAGGAGGTAATCATAGTAGTGGCTTCCGTGATACCGCCCGAACCATTTCCCTGTGCCCGAACTGAAATGTAAGCAGCGAGTAAGCTTACTGCAGTTAGAAATACTTTTTTGTTAGTCATAAATACTCTTTTTTTTAGTTGAAAGTCCAAGAAATCTTCCTTCGACATCGCAAATGTAATGGCGATTTCAATCGTTTTTTCAATCTGTCATAGCATGTCGTTGTTTGTCTGAACTTGGCTCAATTGCGTTGCTCTTTCACTTGAAATGGTATGGTAAATAGTATTGTCTGAATTGAAAATGATTGGTAATTGAATCTAAAATTGGAAGTGAGAAGTTGATCATATTTTCGGCTAAATAGACTTATGCCTTTGTTCTATTACAAATAATCAACTTTTTTGCCCTTGTTTCATTACAAATAATTGATTATTTTACCCTTGTTTTATTACAAATTAAATGTATCTTTGCACAGAATCAATTAATAAACACACAATTATGATTAACAGGAACGCATTCAAGTATTTAGAACAATGGTCTGAGAGTGAAGACAGAAAGCCATTGATACTGCGTGGTGCAAGGCAGGTGGGGAAAACAACTTTGGTGGTTGAGTTCTCTAAAAAATTCGATGTAATGTTGTCGCTGAACCTGGATAAGCCCGAAGATAAATTGTTGTTTGATCAATATTCGAATGTCGTAGAGCTAACCGATGCGATTTACAGACATTGCAAGCAACAAAAGAAACCGGGTCGAACCTTATTGTTTATAGATGAAATCCAAAGTTCACCAAAGGCAGTGGCTCTACTACGATATTTTTACGAGGAGATGAAGCAACTGCACGTCATCTGTGCAGGATCATTGTTGGAAAGTTTGATAGATAAACATATCTCATTTCCTGTTGGTAGGGTCGAGTATTTAGCCATTCGTCCTTGTTCGTTTTTAGAGTTTTTAAATGGGATTGGTGAAGATTTTGACTTGGAATTGGTTAAGGATTTAAATGTGTCAAGTGTTCATAATCGTGTAATAGCCTTGTTTACCAATTTTACGATTGTTGGTGGAATGCCCGCTGCAATAAATAAGTATGCTGTAAATAGGGATGTTTTATCTGTGGATACAATCTATGAGACTTTGTTAAACGCATACATTGATGATGTGGAAAAATATGCCCGAAATGAATCAATAGCGCAAATCATACGCTATATTTTAAAAAATGGATGGAATTTTGCTGCCGAAAGAATTACTTTTGAACGATTTGGTAATTCAAATTACAAATCGCGTGAAGTGAGTGAGGCTTTTCGTACTATTGAAAAGGCAATGTTGTTGGAATTGGTTTATCCTGTCACAAGTGCCCAGATACCATTGCTAACATCAATGACTCACCGACCCAAACTTATCTGGTTTGATACCGGTTTAGTTAATTACATAGCCGGTGTGCGGGAAAGTCTTTTTTCGGTAACGGATGTAATGGATGCTTGGCGCGGACGCATTGCAGAACATATAGTGGCGCAGGAGTTATTATCGTGGAAGTGGCAAGTGTCTGCACATCGGCAATTCTGGGATCGAAATAAAACCCAATCTTCTGCTGAAGTCGATTTCGTGATTCAGTACAAAAACTGGGCTATCCCCATAGAAGTGAAATCGGGGCACAATGCGAAATTAAGATCCTTACATCTCTATATGGAAGACGCACCTCATGACATAGCCGTGCGAGTTTGGTCCCAGCCACTTTCGGTTGATGTGGTGAAAACGCCAACAGGTAAAGAATTTAAACTGATAAATGTTCCATTTTATTATGTGTGTTTATTAGAAAATGTCTTGAGATCGAAGAGCGTCGTGTAGGGAAAGAGTGT
>CAIKVR010000029.1 GCA_903830915.1 uncultured Bacteroidales bacterium | reverse complement strand
ATTCTGAAACTTACCAACAAAGACTATAATCATCACGGACTGGACGAACTGCTTGCTCTGTTCGGTTCTGCATATAATGTAAATATAAAGATTTTCAACGACTTACAGCACACCATCACCGGTTGGCCGGGTGGCAAACCTAATGCCGATGACTCAAACCGCCCCGAACGGGGCAATCCATATCCGAAGCGTGTGGTGGTTTTCAGTCCTCACCCCGACGATGATGTAATATCGATGGGTGGTACATTTCAACGCCTCGTGGATCAGAATCACGAAGTGCATGTGGCTTATCAAACTTCAGGTAATATTGCCGTAGGCGATGAAGAGGTAATCCGTTACATTTCGCTGATGCAAAACGTGATGGATCGTTTCGATGGTCAGAATCAGGCTATTCGCGCCAAATATGCTCAGATACTTCAATTCCTGACTCAGGAAAAACAGGCCGGTGATACCGATACCGCTGATGTGCTTTTTGTAAAGGCGCAAATTCGCAGGGAAGAAGCCCGCTCGGCATGTCGTTTTGTCGAATTACAACCTGAGAACGTTCATTTTTTGGATCTTCCGTTTTATGAAACCGGCAAGGTACAGAAAGGTAAACTAAAAGATGCTGATATTCTGAAAGTAATGGAATTGCTGGATGAAGTTCAACCGCATCAGATTTTTGTGGCAGGCGACCTGGCCGACCCGCATGGAACCCATAAAGTGTGTTTAAATGCTGCCCTGGGTGCTATTCACGAACTGAAAGCCAAAGAATGGATGAAAGAATGTCGTGTGTGGATGTACCGTGGTGCCTGGGCCGAATGGGAAATTGACCATATCGAAATGGCTGTGCCCATTAGTCCGGAACAGTTGCGCCGCAAACGGAATGCAATTCTGAAACACCAGTCACAAATGGAAAGTGCACCTTTTATGGGAAATGACGAGCGTTTGTTCTGGCAGCGTGCTGAAGAACGCAATCAGGCCACAGCCAATTTATACAACAAATTAGGACTTGCTTCCTATGAGGCCATTGAGGCTTTTGTTGAATATAAATTTGACAGATGAGCAATCGACTAAGTAATTTAAAAAGCAAATGAAGACACTATTCATAAATTATGCTTCAGAACTTGATAATACTGACATTTATCAAGTTGCAGAATATTTTGATAGCAACCAGATGTTTGAATATATTGACATGCTCAATTGGGCCACACAATTTCCCTACAAACCAGTTTGTAGGTTTAAGATAGCACGTTCAAGTTATAGCCTGTTTATTCATTTCAAAGTAATAGAGAACAATATTCGAGCACTTTATTCAACTGACCAAGAGTCGGTTTGGGAAGATAGTTGCGTGGAGTTATTCTGCAAACAACCCGGTCAAGACCATTATTTTAATTTTGAGTTTAACTGTATAGGTACATGTTTAGCAACCAAGCGAAAAGGGCGTGAATTAGATGTTCAACCACTCTCAGAGCAGAAAATGAAATCTATCATACGATTTGCCTCTTTGGGTAACGAACCATTTGATGAAAAATCAGGTAATATCGAGTGGGAGCTTACTGTCGAAATTCCTTTTGATGTGATAGAAATTCCACATGGAAACCTCCCTGAAACACTACGAGCCAATTTCTATAAATGTGGAGATGGTACTTCTGTTCCACATTACCTGAGCCGGAGTCATATAACAACGGATAAACCCGATTTTCACCGTCCTGAGTTTTTTGGAGAGTTGAGTTTTTAAATTCATTATTCTTTCTATTTCATAATAATTAAGTTCAAACTCAATCAATAATAACATTAGCATTAATAACCAACATTAGCATAAAATCCATTGAGCACCTACTCAGTGGAAATTATTTTCCTTTTTACAATGATTAGTAGAAATTATTTTCCTTTTTTAGTAAAATAGACTCGTTTAGTAGAAAATATTTATTGAGCAACAAACAGTTTAGTGGAAATTATTTTCTAATTATAATCTATTAGTGGAAATTATTTTCTATTTTTGCAGGTAAACACTACTTTAATGGAAAATATACTACCATTACATCTTCAGGAAGTAATTTTTAGTTCACCCGAACCGAAAATCTCAAAACAACTTACCAAATTACGGGAAGAAGGTAAAATCAAAAAGATTGCAGCTCGTATTTATACATCAAATTTAATTGAACCGGCTGAGAATATTATAAAGAGAAATCTCTTTATAATAGTAGGGAGACTTTACCCTGGAGCTCTATTAAGCCATCGTTCAGCTTTTGAGTTTCAACCCACAAAAGCAGGGCAAATATATTTGACTTATAGTTATACTAAAAATGTAAGACTTCCCGGTGTAACATTGTGTTTCCTTGAAGGAAGCAAACCTATCAATGGTGATAATGCAATCTCGGGTGAGCTTTATGTATCTCAAAAATCAAGAGCTTTTCTAGAAAACTTACAAGCGACTAAAAAAGTAGGTGCAACTACCAAATGCTTGACTTTGCCTGAACTTGAAGAAAAACTAGAGCAAATCATCAGGGTAAATGGAGAGGCAGAAATAAATAAGGTTAGAGACAATGCGAAGGAAATAGCCGATAAACTCAATATGCAAAAAGAGTTTGAACTGTTGAACAAAATGATTAGTGCATTGCTTTCAACACATACTTCAAACATACTTTCATCACCTTTGGCTATTGCCAGGGCTTTTGGATTTCCTTACGATCCAATCAGACTTGATTTGTTTAAAAACGTTTTTCTTGAATTGCAGCAAAAAGAATTCAAAAACAGACCTGAACCAAATATTACTCCAAAATCTTTCCGGAATTTTGCATTCTTTGAAAGTTATTTTTCAAATTACATAGAAGGAACTGTCTTTGAGATTGATGAAGCAAAACAGATCATTGAAACAAACAAACCGTTAGTTGCAAGAAATCAGGATAGCCACGATGTGTTAGGTACTTATCAGCTTGTTTCTAATAGGCAGGAGATGTCTGTAACTCCACAATCGTCTGATGAATTTTTACAGATATTATCGTACCGTCATCGAATCTTACTCAGCGCAAGAGAAGATAAAAATCCGGGACAGTTCAAAGACAAAAATAATTTTGCAGGCAGCACTTCATTTGTCGATTTTAATTTGGTGAAAGGAACGTTGATTCAAGCTTTTGATTATTACAAAGCATTGGAACATCCATTTGCAAAAGCAACATACATGATGTTTATCATGAGTGAAGTTCACCCGTTCTTAGATGGAAATGGAAGACTTGCCAGAATTATGATGAATGCTGAATTAGTGAAAGGAGCACAATCAAAAATTATCATTCCAACCGTTTTCAGAGATGATTACATAGGAACATTAAAGAAACTTACAAAACAAGGTGATTGCATTCCATATATTCACATGTTACAAAGAGCACATGAGTTTAGTGCCACTATATATGGAGATAACATCAACGAAATGCAAGACTTTCTGACACAATGTAACGCCTTTTTGGAACATACCGAAGGAATGCTTCAAATTATTCAAAAGTAAAAATACTTTAATTATTCATCTGATAATAAGTATTATGCTACCAGTACAGTAGCTTTCGAATTTTTAAAAACATTTTCAATTACTTTGAGATTTAGTTTATCAATTGGCGAAAAATCCTTTTTGATATAACCTTCAGTAACGCGATGAGCAGATGCATGGTTTAGTGCAAAGCCAACCAATTCTGTCGAAGCACCGCAATCGTTTTGTGCTATTGTTGCCCAAGAATGTCGAAAGGTATAAGTAGTAATATTTTCTTTCACTTTTGCGATTGTTGCAACTTCTTTTAATCCCATATCTATTGATTTCAAAAAACCATTTTCAGAACAAATTTTATCTGAAAATGAAAAGAGCTTATTTGCACCCTTATATTTATCAAATAATGGCATGATACATTTTGGAATAGTTATTTCCATTTTGGCATTGTTACCACGTTTAGCTTTGACCTTATGTCTGATATAGTGGAGCTTATTCCCCACCCTACATGTTTTATCCATATAATATAAATCAGCAACATTAATTCCGGCCAAACAAAATATCAACATCGCAACGTCTTGCGCCATTGGAGTTTTTACATCCATTTTTGCTTTGGAAACATCAGCTGAAAATAACTTCAACAATGTACGGTTATTGATTGCTCGCTTTTCAGCCAAATTGTTTTTTGGGATTTTCACACGCATAAAAGGCAAATTCTTAATTTTTATTATATCACGATCATAATCGTTATACTCTAAAAGACCTGCAGAAAAAACGGTTGACACGCACAAGGGATAAAGATTTTTTGCTCGTGCAGTATCTTTGAGCGATTCAATCCATTCATTAAGCAATTTTGAAGTAATTTCTGAAAAGTTTAAATTTTCTTTACCAGAAAATGTAACTAAACTTTTGATTGCATAAATATAGTTTGTTGCTGGATTTTCCCGTCCTTCATTTATCATTATATTAATATAACCTTTGAAGTAATCAGTAAAAGATATTTCTTCACTTTCAACTTTCAAAAATTCAACAACTTCTTGTACTGTCCAATTCTCTGTATCGTGTTTATTCAGTCTATTTATATACTTCTTGATTATTGGAACAATTTCTGATAAGACAAAAAAGTCCTTAATCTTTTTTCCTGAAACTTGTTTTGCGGAAACTATATAACTCGTACTTATATACGATGGCTTTTGTTTTTGAATAACACGGATATATACTTTGGCATATCCATTGTCTTTTAAGCTCCTAATACATGGTTCAAATGTTATCATTTTTGTAAGTTATTTGTAAGTGAGTTCATTTTTGTAAGTTATTTGTAAGTAAATACCGTCATTTTAGGAATTATTTTGCCATTTTTGCCATCTCAGAAAACAAAAAAAGCGACTGTAATATTACTTACAATCGCTTTAATTAGCTGATTTACTGCTTAGTGCCCAAAACAGGACTCGAACCTGCACAGCCTTGCGGCCACTAGTCCCTGAAACTAGCGTGTCTACCAATTTCACCATTTGGGCGGTTGGCACTTTTAATTCAATCTTTCAGAGAAAAATAGCGAAACTCTCACGTGTCGCTATTTAAAATTTGTGAGCGAAAAACGGGACTCGAACCCGCGACCCCGACCTTGGCAAGGTCGTGCTCTACCAACTGATCTATTTTCGCAATTGCAGTGCAAAGATAGTGCGATTCCGTGAATTTTCAAATAAACAGCAAAAAAAATATTGATTTTTTTTAATAAATTCACTACATACACCTTAACCAATTAAAATTCAATAGATTGTCAAAAAGTAGTGATTCCAAAAAAGGTATTTATGGCATTTGACCGAAATTATTATGGACGTTTATTGTATTTTTGTAGTCAAAATTTTTAAACATGAGAATATTTCTTACAATCGGAATGTTGATTATTTCCAATGTTTTTATGACTTTCGCATGGTATGGGCATTTAAAAATGAAGGAGTATAGGTGGTTTGATACTTTACCTCTACTTGTATCATTCTTATAAGTTGGGGAATAGCTTTGTTTGAGTATCTTTTTCAGGTATCTGCCAATCGGATAGGATTTAAAGACAATGGTGGTCCTTTCACACTAATGCAACTAAAAGTCATTCAAGAAGTTATTACATTAGTTGTTTTTACTGTTTTTTCTTTACTGGCATTCAAAAATGAAACCTTTAAATGGAATCATTTTATCGGATTTTTGTTTTTAATATTAGCTGTATTTTTTATTTTCAAGAAGTAATTTTCGAATTATCTGAAAGTAATACCGGCTTTCTACTTGTTTTTTTACTTTTTCAATTGATTTTTATTTGTAATACCTATCTTTTTTTGTATGTTTGCAAGCATTAACAATACACCTAATGAGAAAAATATTTCAATTATTTGCGGCACTTCTTATAACATTAAAAATATTTTCAATCCCTGCAACTCCCTTTCCTGTAATTATCACTCAACCTGATGGTTCAAGGATTACAATAAGGCTTCACGGTGATGAATCATTCAATTACAAAACTACAACTGATGGATATCTCTTAATTTCTGACGAGTCAGGAATTCTTAACTATGCAATTATTCAAAATAAGATTGTTACAAGTACTAAAGTCAAGGCATCGGATATCGGCAAACGTACAATCTCTGAGAAATTGTTGCTTCGAAACCTGACTCCAAATCAGGATTTGAGTACTTTTTTGAAAGTGAATAACTATATGCGTGCAAAAAAATCAATTACAGGAACTCAACCACAAAAAACCTATCCACTCACAGGGAAACCAAAATCGCTGGTTATTCTGGTGAATTTCTCTGATAAAAGTTTTGTTACAAATAATTCACAAGTTGCATTTTCCAATTTGTTAAATCAAAAGGGTTATTCAACGAATGGTGGAACCGGGTCTGCAACTGATTACTTTTACGATAATTCGATGGGAGTTTTTAATCCCCAATTTGATGTGGTGGGACCTTTTACACTTCCCCATGATATGGCCTACTATGGAGCTAATTCCGGAGGAACTAAAGGCAACGACACAAATCCACAACAAATGGTTATTGATGCCTGTAATTTGGCTCATGCATACGGTGTAAATTTCTCACAATATGATACTGACAACAATGGTATAGTAGATAATATTTTTATATATTATGCAGGTTATAATGAAGCTGAAGGTGGACCTACCAATAGTATTTGGCCTCATAAATGGAATTTGAACGATTATAATACTAAATTTGATGGTGTAAGTATATTTAATTATGCTTGCACTTCTGAACTTCGTTCGAATAGTGGTTCTAATATGTGTGGTATTGGAACATTTACACATGAATTCGGACATGTGTTAGGGTTGGACGATATGTATGTTACCGACGCAACCATACCCGATCATTTCACCCTCTTCACCTGGGACATTATGGATTATGGACCTTATTTAAATCAGGGCAGAACGCCCCCATCTTATTCATCGTACGAACGTTTCTATTTAAAATGGTTGAGTCCTGTTGAGTTGAAAATTGCTCAGAATGTAATTTTAGACACACTTTCAACCAGTAATAAAGCATATCTTATTTCTCAATACGGTAATCATAATATGAATGGAGCAAATCCAAATCCAGTCGAATTTTTCTTACTTGAAAACAGACAGAAAAAAGGATGGGATTTCTACCTTCCCGGGCATGGAATGCTTGTAACTCATATTTATTACAATGCTTCAACCTGGGCAAGCAATACTCCAAACAACTCAGAAACAGCAATGGGAGTATCAATTGTTGAAGCTGATAATATTGCAACTGAGTTAAGCGCATCGGGTGACCCGTTTCCCGGAACCAGTAATGTGACAAACTATAGTCCGATAGTAAGATCTGGAACTAACATAAACAAACCACTAACTTTTATAAAAGAATTAAATGGGATTATTACATTCCGCTTCATGGGAGGTCTGAATACACCCACAATTTCGACAACCGGATCACCAACAACCTTTTCAACCGTACATGGCACACCATCTAGTTCTCAAACAATTTCAGTTAATGCTTTCAAACTTATTTCGGACTTACAACTGAATTTCAGTGTTGGTTCACATTTTGAAATCAAAAGAGATACGTCAAAAGTATGGGGCAAAAGTATCACGTTATCACCCAAAGATTCAATTATAAACAATATTAAGATCCAGATTCGATACAACCCTACAGAACCCTCATACAGAAGTACACATACCGAAACGCTGAATTTGACATCGAAGAATGCAACAACTGTAAGTGTAAGTTTATCAGGTAATTCAACCAGACCAATATATGTGGTTACACCTCTTGCGACAGATGCTACGAATTCCACGTTTACAGGCTTTGTTGCAAACTGGAACAAAGTTAATGATGCGACAGGGTACTATTCAACAGTATACAATTTAACGATTGGAGAGTCAACAGAAACTCAGGGATTCGACAATGGATTATCTGCGCCTACCAACTGGGAAATCACTGCATCTAACGTGTCAAATTCAACACTCTACAGTGGAAGTAATCCTCCATCATTACAGTTTCTGAACAGCGGTGAATATATTCAAACTCAAAGATATATGCTACCTGTAACTTCTTTGTCGTTTTATATTCGTTCAATTGCGGCGTATAACGGAGGCTTTCTTATACAGGCTAAAAATGACAATACTGCATGGGAAAAAGTAGATAGTATTCAGGTTTCAAGTAACCTGTATGAAAAAAATAAAACTTATTCACTTGATGAATCGAATGGATATAACCGGTTTAAGTTTACATATTACAAAGGTTCAGGTTCAATTACATTTGACGATTTGAAGGTTGGTTATTCAAAATTTATAAACTATGTACAACAAGATAAATGGGTAACAACCAACTCGGACACCCTGACTAGTCTTAATTCGGGGACAAAATATTTCTATAAGATAAAAGCCAGCGATAAAACCGTAAATTATGAAAATATAACCGATTTTTCAAATACAATTACGGTGTCTACGACGGAGTATCCACTTAACTCTAAATTAATTGCAAAAGTTGAATCAACAGGAGATGTAACTGTTTACTTACCAACAGTTGAAACAATACTTTATATCTACAACCTTTTAGGTCAGAATGTAAAAACAATTACCCCTAAAGGCAGTATTATTAAAATAACTGATTTGCCTAAGAATCAGGTATATTTACTGAAAGCAGGCAATATGATTACAAAAATTGCAAATTAAATTACAGTAACCACCAAAATTCTTTCCAATGATGAACTGGAAGTTTGTCAATGGAAAGTTTTTTTATGTACTTTTGCACCCTCAATTTCAAACCTGTAGTAATACACTCTAACGGTTTAATTATTAACTATTAATTACTAATTGTAAATGTTATCTGTTGATGCGCTTACCGTCGAGTTTGGCGGACAAACACTTTTCTCCGATATTTCTTTTGTAATCAATGAAAAAGACCGTATTGCTCTCATGGGGAAAAACGGTGCCGGAAAATCCACTTTATTGAAAATATTGGCTGGTATTCGTGAACCATCTAAAGGAAGTGTTTCATATCCTAAAGAAACTGTAATTGCTTACCTGCCACAGCATTTACTGCTCGAAGATAACTGTACGGTTTTTGAAGAAACATCCAAAGCTTTTTCGGCAATAAATGACATGGAAAAGGAAATTCATGCATTAAATGAAGAACTGACAACCCGCACCGATTACGAGTCGGACAGTTACATGGAACTGATTGAGCAAGTATCTGCGCTGAGCGAACAGTTTTATAGTATTGAAGAAATAAACTACGATGCCGATATCGAAAAAACCTTGATTGGATTAGGATTTTCGCGGGAAGATTTTGGTCGAAAAACATCTGAATTTAGTGGTGGTTGGCGCATGCGGATTGAGCTTGCAAAAATTCTTCTTCGCAGACCCGATGTTATTTTGCTGGATGAACCAACCAATCATTTGGATATTGAATCCATTCAATGGCTCGAAGACTTCCTGATTAATTCAGCCAAAGCAGTAGTTGTCATCTCCCACGACCGGGCTTTTGTTGACAACATAACCACACGCACTATCGAAGTCACCATGGGGCGTATCTACGATTATAAAGCCAAATACTCACATTACCTCGAATTACGCAAAGAACGTCGTGAGCAACAGCAGAAACAGTTTGATGAGCAACAGAAGATGATTGCTGAGAATATGGAATTTATCGAACGCTTTAAAGGAACTTATTCAAAGACACTTCAGGTTCAGTCGCGCGTAAAAATGCTTGAAAAATTACCACTTTTGGAAGTAGACGAAGAAGACACCTCAGCTTTACGATTAAAATTTCCACCCTCACCCCGCTCAGGAAACTATCCGGTTACAACTGAGAATGTTGGTAAGGTTTACGGTAGTAAACGTATTTTTGCCAATGCCAACTTTATGATTGAACGTGGTGAGAAAATTGCTTTTGTAGGCAAAAACGGTGAAGGAAAATCAACGCTTGTGAAGTGCATTATGAAAGAAATTGAGCATGAAGGAAAACTCACACTCGGCCATAATGTGAAAATTGGGTATTTTGCACAAAATCAGGCTTCTTTATTAGATGAGGGGCTTACTGTTTTTCAGACTATTGACGATGTAGCTGTAGGTGATATTCGTAATAAGATTAAAGATTTATTAGGTGCATTTATGTTTGGCGGTGATAATTCGTTTAAAAAAGTGAAGGTGCTTTCGGGTGGCGAACGCCAAAGACTTTCAATGATAAAACTTCTGCTTGAACCGGTTAATCTGTTGATTCTCGATGAGCCGACTAATCATCTTGATATGAAAACTAAAGATATTCTGAAGCAGGCACTGATTGATTTTGATGGCACTTTAATCGTTGTTTCACACGACCGTGATTTTCTGGATGGCCTGATAACCAAAGTGTATGAGTTCGGCAACCAAAAAGTCACCGAACATCTCGAAGACATTTATGGATTCCTTGCGAAAAAGAAAATGGAAAGCTTGAGGGAGATAGAGAAATAATTAATTAGAATTTTAGGCTAATATATTATTTGTATCTAATGAATCCTGAACCGGATAATAATTCCAAAATTCATGACCAAACCCATAACCACTAAATCCAGCCCCAGCATATATTTCATTTCCATATTGAAAAAACATATATGCATCTCTTATTGTATTTGAGTTGTCCAGCTTGTTTTACTAAT
>CAIKVR010000028.1 GCA_903830915.1 uncultured Bacteroidales bacterium | reverse complement strand
TCTGTATTCCATTCAAATATCTTACCATTAAAATCATTGGATAACTGGTCTAGTAAATTGAGTAATTTGCCGGATCTAATTACGTCGCAAAAGTTAGTACAATTGTAATTTTTTTCAAAATAGGTACTTGCAAAATATCCTGTTTTATTCTCCTGATCACGATCTTCTATATATTTTATCAATAGACATTGAACCAATAATTTTAAAGCAATGCTACTTTTTAGGTTGGAGTCTTTTTGAAAACTATTATATACTTTTTTCAATCCATTTATCAAATCCCGATAAGCAGATTTTTCAAATTTAAAGTGCTTTTCATTATATTTTTCTTCCCAAAACATTCCGTCGTCAAAACTATGGGCTGAAAAGTTTTTAATCGCCGCTCCTGTTAATTTAATTATTTCGAATGCCTGGTTTTCTCTATCTTCCTTGGCTCTTTCCCTTGCATCAAAAACAGAAACTTCCGATTTATCAATAATAAAATACATCGGCACTTGGCAACCACTCCAAACCTTAACGTGAATATCTCTTCGTTTATCAGTCAGGTGATTGTCCGTGTTGTCATAAATATAAATTTGAGGAACTGCACCTCTTCCATCAGCAAAATAACGGAAATAAACAGCATCAGCATCAAATTTTTCTTTTGCTGTTTCTAATGCAAATAATATATCTGGGGAAGTTGAATTACGGTCTAATTTATCATAGTTGGCTGTCAGAACAACACCTCCACCTTCTGACTTAGTCAAAAAAGTGAAGTTCAGTTTTTCTATATTTTCTTTGAAAATTGTTTCAGCCATTATTGAGATAATATTATAATTCTAATAAAACGCAAATATAGCCTTTTTTTGACTTGTTGTTGACATATTAAATAAATTTCTCATCTAATTTTTATATTCAATTTATAATTGAACCATGTCTTTATAAAACTTCAAAAATCATATTCAATGAACAAAAACTACACAATTCATTTTAATTAGCCTATTATACTTCTAATCATCTAATTCAATTATAAAACTTTTATTAAGCCCCTTCTAAATAGTTTTGTTTCAAGTAATTCCTATGCCACTTCGGCATTATGATTTATTTCTTCAATCAGATGAATAATTTTTATCTGTGTTTCTTGGTCAAATAATGCAGTAATACCACCGGAATCTATTTCGGTGAAAGGTGCTTCGAATAATAAAGCCGGGTCGATAATGCCATTGACTGATAGAAAATTGATAATGGTATCGAGAAAATGTATTTGTTTAGAATTGAGTGTATTTTTAATCAAAATTTCGCCAAATGCTTGTTTTGCTGCATTAATATCCAATCCTAGAATTTTCCTTATGAATTTCCCTAAAGGTTGACCATTAAAGGCTTTTGTGAAGGCTTCTTTTGTTCCTAAAGTTCCCTGTTCGAACAACATGCGTTCCAATTCGTCCAATTCATATTGGGTAATTGGAATGTTTCTTCGGAGCTTACTGATTGTAATATGATTGCTCTGTTCCTTTATGTATTGCTCTATTTTGCGCTTGTAGGTTTCCAAATCATTGTAACCCATAACAAGTGGGAACTCTTTTACCGAATCGTTGAATTCATCTTCGAATATTGTAAAATAAATTGGTGTATTTTCAGAATCCAGGAACTTCACAATATCACGTAGTTCTACACGGATTCGTTCAATAGAAGGAATTGTTGGAGTTTTCCAAAATACTTTTACCTGAACTTCTTTAATAACATCCATTTTCTTGGCAACAGCCGGAATAGATGCCTTTTTGCTTAGTTTTTCGGCAGTAGTTACCACTTTCTGAATAAGCTTTACAATTTTCTTTTCACCTTTCAATACGCTAAGTTGCAAATCCAACATCAAAGTATCAAAACGTTTTGCTAATTCATCTTGGTCGGTTTCAACTATTAACGGTGCAATATGGTCGAATAATTGTTTTATATCCCAGTCCGACAGTGCATTCCAACTATTTGCGTCACGGTACTTTTCCACCACTTCCCAATGTTGACGCACAACGAAACTATCGGTATTCAATGCCTGAGTCTGTTTCACCAGTTCATCAATGAGTGATTGACCGTATTCTTTCAATTCCGTTTCTTCTTCATTTAGAAGTACAAAAGCCAACCGTAACCGAAGCTCAAATAATCGTTGGCTGAGCGATTTTGCATTGTTGACTTCAAAACCTTTCGGGTTGACACTGAAAAACTCAAAGTTTTCGCAGAAATCAAATATCACAAATTTATCTTTATCCTCGCCTTCGCCAAACAAATCTTTACACAAACGAGTGCCACGCCCAATCATTTGCCAAAACTTGGTTGCACTACGCATGGGTTTGAAAAACACCAAATTGCAGACTTCAGGCACATCAATTCCTGTGTCCAACATATCCACCGATACTGCTATCTGCGGCATCCGTTCTTTTACTTTAAATTTGTTGAGCAAATCATATCGGTATTCTTCCTGATAGTCGATTACCTTCATAAAACTGCCCTTGTAAACCGGATATTGAATATTGAATCGCTCTTCAATAAATTTGGCGTGCAAGTGCGAACGAGCAAATATTATGGTTTTAGCCAACTTGTCGCCACCTTCTACTTTTATGCCATTTTGCATTAAATGACCAATTACTTTGTCAACCGTATCGGTATTGAAAAGCCATTTATTCAATGCTGCTGCATCAATTTCTCCGGGAAATTCACCTGTAACCGGATCGGTAAATTGAGCTTCGTATTTTAGTTTTTCTTCGTCGCTCAATTCGGCATATTTAATGCCCTGACGTTGAAATTTCAACGGTACAGAAATAGCTTCGGGCGGAACCAGAAACTTATCATTCACAGCTTGTTCCAACTCATAAGCATAAGTCGGGTTATTCGGTTCCATGTCGAACAAAGCATAAGTGTCTTTGTCGGCTTCCGATTTTGGTGTGGCCGTTAAGCCAATCCGAATGCCATCGAAGTATTTGAAAATATGTTTGTATCGGTTGTAAACACTCCGGTGAATTTCGTCAAATATTATCAGGTCGAAATGTCCCACGCTGTAAAATCGATTATTGCCATCTACTTCGCCATCTATCATATTGATAATGGTTTGATAGGTCGAAAAAACTATCCGACTACTTTCATCTTCTTTTTCTTTAGTCAAATCAACAGCCGGAAGATTGGGCAAATAATCATTCAAATTGACTTTAGCTTGATGTATCAAGGCATTTCTATCCGCTAAAAACAAGATGCGTTTTGCCCAATTGGCTTTGCTTAGCAAATCGACAATAGAAGCCGAAACCCTTGTTTTTCCGGTGCCGGTAGCCATAACCAGCAATGCATTGCGGTGATTGGTTTCCAACGCTTCGGTTACTTTGCGTATGGCTTCTTGTTGATAGTATCGGTCGGTGATAGCCGGATTGATTGTTTGTCGAGCCAGTTCTTTTTTGAACGTGCGGCGCTGAACCAGCATTTGCAGTTCATCTTTGGTATAAAACCCGAAAATCCGTCGGGGTGGATAATCCACATCGTCCCAAATCCATGTTTTAAAACCGCTGGAGTAAAATATTACAGGGCGTTGACCGTATTCTTTTTGCAAACCATCGGCATAGAGTTTTGCCTGATGTTGTCCTACACGTGGGTCGCGCTTCGTACGTTTCGCTTCCACCACGGCAAGTGGTTTGCCATCATCTCCCCACAATACATAATCCACAAAACCATCGGTAAGCGTACCGTCGACTTTGGGCATGCAATTTTTAAGCGGGAACTCAAGCACATTCATGCCATTAGGATCCCAACCCACCTCACGCAGTAAGGTATCTATGTAGATTTTGCGTGTCAGGTCTTCGTTAGGATCTATCGGAGGCGGAATAAACGCAATGTTTTGTTCCTTGATTGCTTTAATGGCAGCCAGTTCTTCTTCCAGCTTTTGGAGTTTATCCTGCTGAGCATGAAACTCTTTTTCGAGTTTCTGTAGTTCTTCTTTACTCTTATCTTTTCCGGATTCTTTTTCTATCAGGTTGATATCAAAAGCAGGAATTTCCAACTTTTCTTCGCCGTAAACCTGTACCAACCAAACAACAAAGCCATATAACAGTTTCAAACTGTGTAAGGCTTCTAATGGTTTCATAGTAGCTGTGGTATGCACCGCAGCATTTCCCTGCTTGCGTATCAGGTTTATTTGATTAAACTGAACGGGAGCAACAATTTTTTGAAATCCCTGATCGTGAATCAGCGAGCTAAGCGAAGTGTCATAAGGCAACACCAAATCCGGGTCGTGCTCGTACATCCACCGTACCCATTCTTCCAGACTCTTGCGGCACAACATGGCACAATAAAGCGGAGCACCATACACATGTTTTTCGGCTTCGCTTGGTGTTTCCGCCAGCTGCTTCCATTGGGCAGGGATAAAATTGAAGTTGCTCATAAAATTATTGGTTTTATATTTCGCTGCTCATAAACTAGTCAATCTATTTCAATTTCTTCTTTTCGTTTTTCTCTATTTTCTTTATACTCTCTTCTATCGGAAGATTTTCAGGCATGGTTCCACCTAATTCCTGAATTGTTTTTCGGACTTTCTTACCTACATTGAAGTGAGTAATGTTTGCATTTTGTTTTCCTTTGATATTTTCCCGCCTTAGTTTATCTTCAGTCTGAGTTGCACGGAAAAGATTTGCAGCTAATTCGGTACTTCCCATATGGTCGAGAATATTCTGACTTTTCTTCAGACCTTTTTTCCTGTGAATTCCTTTTGCATCAAGACCACCATACAAACCCATGTATCCGTGATTTTGAAATACCGCATAATCTATTGGCTCAATGACTCCGGCATCTTTAGCAGCTTCAGCCAGATGGATATTATGTTGTTTCATTTCATTCCGCAGAAACAATCTTTTCTCATCTTCACTATTCAGCCGGTTATACTCATCCATCTGCTGGATTTCCTGTATACGCGTTTGTATAGCAAAGTAGGTCTGACCTGTTGCAACAATTTCCTTTCCAGGATCTGCATTCTGAACAATCAGATAACATGCATACCGAGAGAGCTTTACACCATCATTAAACGGTCTCTCAGCACCTGAACCAATTTTGACCATCTCGAGCACATCCTCGAAATGGTTTTCAATTGGCTGTCCGCTATTTTTACAAGCTTCTTTTGCCCGCTCGATTACTGGTTTAAAATGTCTGTACTCAGAGTATTCCAAGACCTTAGCCAAGTCCCGACCACTCCAAAACTCATTTCCATTTTTATCTACCTGACGTATTTGTTCAAAAATAGTCTGTGCTTTTTTTGATAATTTATCATCCATAGCTTTATTCTTTAATCAAATTTACTTCTTATTTTTAAATCAATTCCTTCACTTCTTCAATAATCCTTTTCAAATATCCTTTCCACTTTCCGTTTTCATCTTCACGCATTAAGATACCCGGGTGCGGGCATGCAAAGTAGCTGTATTTATTGCCGTTTAATTCATACTCAAACACCTGACATGACTCAATTGCTTTTGTTGCCAAAGTAACAGACATTTCAAGCATCACAGCATTTACCTCTGCGCCTAAACCTAAAATTACTGATGGCTTACAGAGTTCAATCTCCTGTTGAATAAATTGCAGGTTTTCTTTCTGTTTTGCAAATTTCATAAAATCTTCCCGATGTACCAAATCAGCCGTACAATCTACAAGATTCATAACTTCTGTCAATCGTTTATACTTTTGTTGATGGCCTTCCTTGAATAAGAACAGCTTAACAAGGTCAGTTATCCATGTTTTATCCCGACTTATCCCTAATGGTTTCAAAAATAATTCCTCCAATTCCCTTCCCGAATCTACTTCCCTAATTCGTGAACCGTCAAAATACAGTTCATTACTAAATGGATATAAATGATCTTCCACAGGCACATCACGTTCCGAACCAATTGCATTAAAATGAGCTGTAGGATAGGCACCAATAATCATCACACCACCACAAGCAGTATCCACAGGTACATGTATCTTTACCGGATTGCCATACAAATATCTGTAATTGGGTGAAATGCCCAGTTTATCTTTGTAAGTTTTCCAACATTCCTGCTGATATTGCAATATTTCTTTTGATGCATTCATATTTCACTTTACACATAATGAAAAAGACCATACGAGACTTTCTTATACATCCCATCTTTCAAATATCCTGAGTTTTCGATGATAATGCTTTTTGTGATATTATGTTTTAAAGCATTTGATACATTCATCAGTTTTCGGAAATTTGTATTTTTATGACTATAGATTAAAAGTGTTTCATAATCCTTTACATGTTTAACGTTCTTTGCACTTGGATTAAGTAATTCACCCGCACAAACATAAAATCTAAAACCAGGATTCTCTTTCTTGGCTTTCTGTTGTTTGGCCAAATGATCTTTATCCTGCAACCGTTTATATATAGGCCTGGTAGAAAAACCTATATAGATTAAATTTATTATCGGACTTGGGGTGTTTTCCCTGATTGCTATGAATTTGTAAAAATAGATATTATTATGATCATATTTGTTCCAATCCGAGAATTCCCCCCAATTATCAATAAGTGGGACAGGCTTATGCCATTTTATTTGGGCATGAATAAATTCATCTTCGAAAATCGGTTGATATTTCATAAACTGATATTTTTCAAAACTTCTGATTAAACAAAAACAACTCTATTGCCTCAGCATCCACTTGATATTGCATGGCATAGTTGTGAATCATCTCGTTATATTTACGATAATTTTCCCACTTATCCGAAGGCATTACGTTGATGATATCATTGACAAAAGCCGGAGCATTAAGCATAACTAACGCACGTGCCACCCGAATATCAAACACGAGACAATAATCCGTCAGACCTTTGCCTTTGGTAGCAAAAAACAATACTTTCGACAAATAACTAATACCTAGACCTTTAATGCTTTTAAGCACTTTAAATGCCCTTACAATATCGTTTTTCCCTACAGCTTCTAGGGCGGTTCTAACCCTTTCGGTATGTGTGGGAATAGTTATATAACTGTTGGTACGAAACGTACCATAACCATTATCACTAAAACCCCATATCATTGTCAGCAGAAAAGCCCTCAAATAATCTCCATTACCAGCATAATATTCTTCGTAAGCTTTTACCACATCAGCCCTCGAAACCATTTTGTTTTCAAAATCACGCACCAACTCTTTATGCTCAGCATTTAGGTTTTTCCATATAGCTGTTTTATACACGCAGCCGGTGGCATGTGGAGATAATTTCTTTATTTGAGAAACATGACTTTGTGATAACATATTTTTAATTCATATTATTAATAGTTATTATAATCTATTACCTGTAATACCAATTACAATGATTGGTACTTTAATCCACACAGCAAACACTTCTAGTTGTTTAGTAATTAAATCATATCGAGGCATTGCTTTGTAACTTGGATTAATACTATCTATTTTGTGAGTAACAATATATATTATTGCATCGATTCGTCCCGAATTAAATCCAATTTGGAATCTAGTTATGTCTTTTAAAAAATCAGGTCTAAACTGAACTTCGACTCCAATCTTAATGGAATTATATTTTATAAGACCATCGTATTTATAGTTAAATTGGTTACAACATTTTATGGATTCATTACTGTCTAATAACTTAAGTTTAGATTTTTTTAAAACTTCAATAATTTCCTTGGCAAGATCAGCCTGAATAGCTTTTTTAGAATCAACAATATCTACATCTTTCAATAAAGTTCTGATTATAGACACCAATTCACCGTCTGCTTTTAATTCGGGACTTTCCTCAATATTAAATGACTTCGCTTCACTATCAACAATTTTCATAAGCATTTTTATTTCACTAACTCTCCTTTAAAGGCTTGTTGAAGAAGAGAATTGAATATCTGATTTGATTTATTTACTAATTGATTTGTAACCTCAATACTCTGTTCAGACTTTTTTATTGCATTCACAAAATCTTTCTGTTTCGCAATGTCTGGCAGGATTATTTCAAAATCACTAATAATATTCTTGTTAAGATTTGCCATTGTAGTACCTGCAGATACGTTTTCAAGTGCTATTTTTGTTGTTTTTCTGCTCAATACATAAACTAAAAACAAAGGGTCTAACAATTCTTTCTTTACGGTTAAAAACAATGATCCGGTACCACATAAGCACTTACCTTGCTCTTCTGTAACAATTGCAC
>CAIKVR010000027.1 GCA_903830915.1 uncultured Bacteroidales bacterium | reverse complement strand
GACATATCTCTATGATTACGGAATAATCTTTAAAGATACTTATTTTCAATGAATTACCCAAATGTTTTCACACTTATTTTATTGATTATCAGGTATTTGTTTTAATTTATAACGAACTATTGAAATACAAACTAAATTAATATTAATTTTATGAGAAAAATCATTCTATTTTTGCTGACTGCATTGATATTTGTATCATGTCAGGGACCTGTTGGACCAGAAGGACCACAAGGTTATGGAACTAACTGGAAAATTATTAATCTTACGACTAACAGTTCTGACTGGACTGAAAAAACGGATAATGCCGGTTTAAACAGATTTTATACCTGTCATTTTTCAATGCCCGAAATCACAACGTTTGTGTATAGCAGTGGCTCTGTATTAGGTTATTACATAGATAATGTAAATGGAGTTCAGCAAAGTTTACCTTATGTACGCCATTATCAGAATGCAGCAAATGTACTTTGGACACGGACAGTAGATTTCGATTATTCGGTTGGAGGTGTTAATGTTTATGTGACAAATTCTGATTTTGCAATAGATCCGCCTCAAGCAATGAATTTTAGGGTAGTCCTAATGTGGTAAAAAATCAAAAATTTAAAGGAAAGGTGATTGGAAATTAGTCAAACACCTTTTTTTAATGTGCATTTATAAACAATCGTTCCATCTTGTTTAATAATTATGTAATTTTGCCGACAATTCAGCGATTTATGAACAAGGAAACTCAACGATTTATATCTGATAATATTGATACTGATATTCATCAATTAGCTCTTCAATCCATTCGTTATCCATTGGTTGATATGCCATTGGCTATCCGTCAAATTAATGGGAAACAGAAAATAAAGTCGAAAGTGCCATTGTTTTTCAATACAGATGATATATTATACCCTGCACAACTGTCATTAGAGCAAAGTTCCTCAGAATCAACAGCTAAGTACAAATCAAGTCTTTGCGAAGGCAATAGGCTTGTTGATCTTACAGGAGGATTCGGGGTTGATTGTTATTTTATGGCTGAGAAATTCGTTCAAGTGACTTATGTTGAGAGACATACAGATTTGTGTAAACTGGCGAGATCCAATTTTAAGGTTTTAGGAAGGGAAAATATTGATGTAATCATGGCTGACTCGGTACATTATCTTAGCAAAATGGATAAAGTGGACTGGATTTATATTGATCCTGCCCGACGAAGTGAAAGTGGAAAGAAAGTGATCTTTTTGTCCGATTGCGAACCGAATGTTTCAGACCTTGCTCCTCTTTTGTTGGAAAAATCCGGCAAAGTGATGATTAAACTCTCCCCTATGCTCGATATTACGGCAGCTGTTCGCGAATTGCCAACAACTTCGGAGATACATATTATCAGTGTGGAAAACGAATGTAAGGAAGTGCTGCTATTACTGAATCAATTGACTGATAATCAAAAAAAAATAAAGACAATCAACATTGGTAAAACCAAAACAGCTCAGATTTTTGAGTTTAATGCTGACGAGGAAATAAACACTTCTGTCACTTTTACTTCTGAGATATCAAAATACCTTTATGAACCAAATGCTGCTGTTATGAAAAGTGGAGCTTTTAAATTGATTGGCAGTCGTTATAAATTGAATAAACTCCACACAAATACGCATTTATATACATCCGGGAATCTTTCAATTGACTTTCCTGGACGAGTATTTGAAGTGCAGAAAGTTTGGACTAACTCAAAAAATGAATTGAAAGAGATGGTATCAAGGATTTCAAAAGCCAATATTAGTACCCGAAATTACCCCCTTTCAGTAGATGAACTTCGGAAAAAGCTGAAAATAAAGGAAGGTGGTGACACTTACCTGATTGCCTGTACTGTGGCTAATGAAAAAAGAGTAATTGTTGAGTGTAAAAGAGTCTGAAAAAAATCAGCTCTAATTAATAATTAGCAAATACTCTTTCAGGATGGATAGCGAATAATCTCCAGCATGTTGATTTACAAAGCCTATTGCAGAAATATGCGCTTCTTCGTCGGCCGTATCTGATATAACACGCACTACAATCAAAGGAACGCCATAATCGTCACAAACCTGAGCAACTGCAGCCCCTTCCATCTCGGCACAAACCACTGAAGGCAGGTTTTTACTCAGAATCCGTTTCATTTCCTTGCTCGATATAAACAAGTCGCCACTGGCAATATCACCTGTAAGCATTTTCACGTTTCTTATATCATGATTGGCCAGTTCTTTGCGGAATGTTTTGTTGTTTCGCAGGAAATTATGCACAGCCTCAGCCATCATATCCACATTCTGCTGAGGAGTTTCGTAGGAAGTTTTACCGGTAAGCGGTATCTCGAAACGGCGCATCAATGGTCGGGCATCCATATCGTGCTGAAACAATCGTTGTCCAATAACAATATCACCCACATTCAGCTCGGGTGAAATAGCTCCGGCAACTCCGGTGAACACAATGCGATCAACATTGAATTCCAGAATCATATTGGTTGCTGTAGTAGCGGCAGCTACCTTTCCCCAGCGCGAAAATACAGCCACCACTTCCTGACCGTAAAGTTTTCCCCGGTAATACAGCCTGCTGCCACGCTCCACAATTTCCTTTTCTTCAATGGCAGCAATGATTTTATCCATTTCCTCGGGCATAGCACCCATGATTCCTAATAACATAACTTTTTATTTACGATTTAATCATTTACAATTTACCATTTAATAGGCATTATACAAGTTATAAGTATCTGATATATTGAATTATATATTTCAAAGTAAAGAAATGGAACGCTGATCGAAGATGCCGACTTGACGGCATTACACGGATTTAGCTGATTTGCACAGACGGAGTATTTCGACGTGCCGACTTGACGGCATAAAATGTAAATACGGATCAATAAAAGGATTTTATCCCCGATAAATCGGGTCTGATTTAAAGAACTAAGTCTTTATCATTAACTGCGTTGATCTACGATTCCGACATGTCGGAATAAAATCCGTTTTAGATCCGTTCTATCAGCGTTTTTCTGCTTTCTATTCTTACAAACATTTGAACATATATAATGTCTAATAATTAATTGGTAATTCGTTGAATTCTCTGATATAAAGTGGGATGTGAGTAATGAAAAAACACATACAATGGATGCGGCATAAGGTTGCTGAGCGATGTGGCCGATAATTTTTTCAAACCGGAAATCAGCTGCGAACCATATCCGTGCGAAGAGGCAAACTTATCTGCCTGATATTCAAATCTTCGCGAAAGAACATTGGTTGCAATATCCAACACAAGCGAAAACGGTGAATAGAGTATGCTGAATGCCAACGCATTTAAATGAAACGATGCATGAGTGCCTCCCAATGCCTGTGCAAGAATATCACTTTGTAATATCAGTCCGAAAACAAAGAATAAAAGTAAGGTAGTTGGCATTGAAATCAGGAAATTAATCAGCGTATGTTTGTGTTTGTAATGACCCACCTCGTGTGCCAGCACCGAAACTATTTCATCGGTAGTCATTTTGTCCATCAAGGTGTCGTACAACACGATACGCTTCTTAGCTCCCAGCCCACTGAAGTATGCATTGGCTTTGGTTGAACGTTTCGAACCATCAATCACAAAGATATTATCGAGATTAAAGTTAGTTTTCAGGGCAAATTTCTCAATTTCGGTACGAAGTTCACCCTCAGCCAGCGGCGTTTGCTTATTAAACAGCGGAACAATCAGTTGCGAGTAAAACATAGTCATAAACAAGCTGAAACCGGTAACCACTGCCCATGCCAGCAACCAAAAATATTCAGGCGTAAGCGTGTAAATCCAAACGATGGCAAACAAAATGCCTCCACCAAGTACGATGGTCATTCCGTAACCTTTCAGTTTGTCCAGTACGAAGAGTTTGGGAGTTACTTTGTTGAATCCGAAACGTTCCTCAATCACAAAAGTATCGTACCATTCGAAAGGGATAGAAATCAAATCGTTGGCAATAAAAAGAATACCAAAAAACAGTATCGGAGTCCAGATTGGACTATCCACAAACTGATGAACCAGACCATCTACCCAGGCAAAACCGCCAAAAGCAAACATAACCAGTGTAATGACAAAGCTGAATGAACTTGTGAGCATTCCAAACCGTGAATTGGTACGGAAATACTCCTGTTGTTTGTTGTATTTCTCAGGATCGTAGATATCACGAAGTAATGCAGGAAGTTTTTTACCTGATTCTTTAATATTAAGAAACGCCAGATAGCGTTCAAGAATAAAGTCGGCAGTGAGAATTACAAGAATAAGTATAAAGAGTAGTTGAACCATTGATTTTTTATTGAATTGAGGCGCAAAGATAGTGATTTTGAGGGAATAAATGAAAATCAGGATTATGATAACTTATATTTCATTTCTCCAACTAATTAGGTCGAGATGTTTTATATTTTCACATTGAATTATCTTGTATTTATTCGTTATTTAAGGTGATTGTGAACTCTCCTTTTTCGAGTACATCAATAGTAAAACGACATGGTCTTCTTCCTCCGGCAACTAAAATTGAATAACTTATTTCACAATGAATTGGACAGAAATATTGTGTTATTTCGAATTTCTTACCTATTTGAGTAATTTGTCCGGAAGATTTGTCAATTTTCAAATCTGTTGGAAGAAAATCAGTGAATGAACTTTTAATAGAAAGAGTAATTTTATTGATATTCTCAAACTCTTTAACTGGTTTATTTTTTTCAACTTTGTAATCAAAAATACCCGAAAAGTATGTAACTCTATACGAAACATCAGGCTCGGACACACCGGCATATTCATCTTTTTTCCAATAACCATTTATTGTATTCTTTTTTCCGTTTATTGAAATTTCAAATTTTCCTTTCCCGTTTTTCTTACCTTTTAGCCAATTTCCAACAAAAACATCACCATTTTTAAAAATGTATTTCCCTTTTCCATCGGGTAAACCATCTTTAAAAGTTCCAATATAGGTATCTTCTCCTATTGATTTGCCTTTTCCATTGGCAAGCCCGCTTATACAATCACCTGTATATTTTCCACTTATTTTTTCAAGTAGGACTTTGCATGAATCTGTCTGTGCATTAATAAACTGTGTAGTAACACAAAATAAGCTGAACAAAATTAGATTTTTCATATATGTATCAATTAGTTATTATAGTAAGTTTTCGAACCCCTCCGCTGCGCTCTTCCCCGACCTCACCCGCCTACGGCACCCTCTCCAAGTGGAGAGGGAAATAGGAATAGTAAGTTTTTAACCCCTCCGCTTCGCTCGTCCCCTTTGCCAAAGGGGACATCTGCTGAACAAGAAGTTTTTTACATTTAATTATCTTGTGTAAGTAATCAATTTCTTTCTATTGTTCAACAAATTTTTTTTTTACCAGCAAATTCACGCATCCCGCAGATCTTCCCTTAGAATAAGGGAAGTACCCACAGGGGGAAGGGTTTCTTATATTTCTCATACAAACCTTTTTCTCATTTTATATTCATATCCAGTTCGGCGAGCATAGCGTCCCGATATGTGTCAAAGATAAAATAAGAGATACCGCTTTTAGTATTTAGTTGAATGTGGAAGTCTGTAGACTTCCTTTTAACCCGACGAAATTTGGAAACTTCGCCGAACACAGCACGACAATTACACTACGCCGAACTAGGATTTGCTGAGCTGCAAGACTTCCGAATAAAGTAAATAGACACAGTATAGTTAATAATTTTCTCATATTCATATTTATTGTGGGTAAACATTCAACGATAATCAATAAAAAAGTAAAATTTAATCAAATAGATAAATTGATGACATGTACTACGTTAGATTCCTGACAATAGATAATATCATTATTTTTTTCGTTTAATTTCCAATAATTCAACTTCAAAAATTAAAGTCGAATATGCAGGAATAGGACCACTACCTTTTTCGCCATATCCAAGATTGTACGGAATAACGAACTTATATTTTGAGCCAACCGACATCAACTGAACGCCTTCAGTCCAACCCGGAATTACTTGATTGAGTGCGAATGAAATAGAATCGCCACGATCGATTGAGCTATCAAATTTAGTTCCATCAACTAAAGTTCCTATATAATGAAGTTTAACCGTGTCTGTTGCTGCTGGTTTTGGTCCATCTTTAGGTATCAATATCTCATATTGTAATCCACTTGATGTAGTAGTTACACTTTTTTTAACTTTATTCTCAGCTAAGAATTTCTCTCCAACTGCTATATTAAGCTCTCCATCCTTAGTAGTAATATAGTTTATCAAAAATTCTTTTGCAATTTCTGGGTTTATTAATGTCGAATGACCTATCATTGCAGTACTAAAACCTTTTATAATCAAATCTATATTTGATTTTCCACCGGGAATATACTTCAGGGTACTAATAAATTGAGTTCCTAAATATATTCCAATACAATAACTCATTGAATCGACGCTATTGTTAAGACTTGACGAAGTTGATTTTATTTTCATATTTTTATCTGATAACTTATTCTCAATTTTTGCTTCTTCACAATAACTTTCAAAATATTTCTCGAAGTATTCTTGAGATAACTCATTATATATCAGTCCTTTTTCTTTTTTTATGGCGGTCGAGAATCCTAAAATCATTAGATCTTTATTCACTTTACTTCCAAGAATTACTTTGAGTTTTTCCGCTAACTCAGTTCCTCCAATAAATCCTAAAATATAGCTCATAGAATCTACGTCATTCTTAAAAACTGGTTTCGTTTTAACGTTTCTTGAGCTACCTACTAATTGAACCTTAGCCATTGTTTCAACTAATTCAGCACTTTTCCCATCGGTTATTGCTACGGTTTTATTTACCGAGGCATAACCGGATTTAGTTAGTTGCACTGAATATTCTCCTATCAATAACTTGTTTAATGAATTTGGTGTTGTTCCATAATCTTTACCATTAATTAAAATTGATGCACCCGAAGGTGAGGTAACAATGTTGATCGAACCATAGATTGGAGTTGGTTGTAATGAAAGTTTTTTACTGTCTCCGATTGACAATTCAATGTCTTGTTTTGCAGATCGGTATTTTTCCTGTTGTGCTTCTATCGAATATACACCAGCGCTTAGACGTCCACTCCATGTTCCCTTACCTTTAATTTGGCCATTTATTATTATATTTGCATTAATTGGGGCGGTCAAATTTAATTCAGCGAAATTAGGGGTAAGATTAATTTTTAAAGCAGTAATATGTCCATCTGTAACTAATGCCTTTTTAGTTAATGGTTGATACATATCTTTAATTACCTGTACTGTATGTTCTCCACTAGCTAAATTTTCGCTAAGGCAGGGTGTGATTTTGGTCTGTTCTTTACCATCAATCAAAACTGATGCTCCGGATTCGGGTGTAGTAGTTAGGTCAATATTTCCATAAGCAGGTTTCAGATTTACTTTCAGTTCTTTTTTCCCATCCGTTATTTCTAACATACCTGCCTCAGTATGAAAAAGTGGAGCCTCAACTCTATAATTATATTTTCCAGGAACTCGTTGTGCTTGATATTCCCCTTTTGATACAAAAATGTCGTCAATATATATCATCGCTTTATCTGGCTGTGGAGTAATAACTAACCATTGTTTTGTAATTTCTTCAATTACAGTAGTTTCTAATCGTCCAGAAACCAATACCAGTTCATATACGGTTGCTTTTTCTATAGGAATATTGAGAGCATAATCGCGTAAAACTCCTAGTTTATCGTGCGAAATAGTAAGTCGCTTCAATCCCCAGGGAACATACACCCATATTTCGCCGTGTTTGGGTACGGTTTTCACGATGCCAAGTTGTCCGCCATCAAAATAAAATCCCGATTGGGTGGTTTGTACTTTAATAATAGCACACCAATCTCCGTTTTGGTCTTTTAATGGTTCAGAAACCCGTGCATCAAGGTCGGTTTCCAGTTTTCGGAATGTCTTTACGGAGATTTGCTGAGCAAACAAAGTACTCATACATACCCAAAAGAGTATAACACTAATAGCTTTTTTCATGAAGTTTAGGGTGTTGGGTTAGATATTTCAAAAAACTAAAAAATAGTCTCTCTGGCTATAGTATTGCTATTTTTGGAATCATATACAAAATTACATAATTCAACTGAAATAAATTACAAATTAAAAATATTTTTCTTGGTTTCTCTATATTTTAATGGTTATATTTATTAGATATAAATTCAATAAGATTTGTGATTATCGTTTACGGAAAGTTTTTGGGGTGAATTTCCACGGTAAAAATCCCCTAACGCATCGACGCAGGGGATATTTCCCCGGTAAAAGTCCTCTATCGCATCGATGCAGGGGATTTTTACTGAGTAAAAGTCCCCTATCGACATACATCAGGGGATATTTCTCCGGTAAAAATCCTCTATCGCATCGACGCAGGGGATATTTCTCCGGTAAAAATCATCTGATTCATGAGTTCAGAGGATTTTTACTGAAGAAATTGCCCTAATATTTTATTTTGAATCATGTATAATTTGCACAAACAGGTAAATTTTGTGCTGTTTTGAAATCCAACTAGAATAATTCAGATTTGATAGTATTTTACATCACTTTGAATGGCTTGCAGTGATAGAACCGTTATTAAACCGCCCCTATTTCTCCATAATATTCTCACGTTTAAATTACCAAGCTACGATTTTATGAAATTATTACTCAAATTCAAAATTTAATAAGATTTTCCATTCATTTTTACGTTTTATAACAAATATTTATTACTTTTGCAATAGTTTTATTTATAAGCAGGTATGGAAATCACACATTTGAAGAATAAAGCCATTGATTATCACCGTTGGGATAAGTGTATATCGCTGTCTGCCAATGGGTTGATTTATGCTTATTCCTGGTATCTTGATGTGGTTTCGCCCGATTGGGAAGCATTGGTTGCTGATGATTACAGCTACGTGATGCCACTACCGATAAAGTCGAGATACAAGATACCCTACCTTGTTCAGCCTGTTCTCACTCAACAATTAGGGATATTTTCGGCTCACGAAATTTCGGAAAGTGCAGTAAAAAAATTTATCAAAGAAATACCTTACTTCAGTTATGAGTTGGCATTGAATGACTGTAACTATTACGCTAAAGGACTGATTTTCCCAAATTATATTTTGTCGCTTGAGCGTAGTTACCGTGAACTGGCAGCTGATTATTCCAAAAACACGCTTCGGAACATCGAAAAAGCATCCCGACTGGGTTTGCATACCGGGATACTAACAACCGAAGAATATATTCACTTCTATTTTTCGGTAGATAAGCATTACCTTTCTCCCCGTCAGCCCGTTCTTGAGCATCTGCTCGCTCAAGGAACTGAACAAAATGCAATGGAGCTAATTGGAGTATTTTCGGCTGATAATGAATTGATAGCAGCACTTTGTCTACTGAAAACAGACAAGCGATTAATATACCTGTTGCCGGTTTCGAATGTGAAGGGCAAAGAATCGTATGCTATGTTTCTGCTTATCGACGAACTAATTAAACGAAATGCTAACGAACAGAAAATTTTCGACTTTGAAGGTTCGCGCATTGAAGGAGTGGCAAGATTATACAAAGGATTTGGTGCAAAAAACAAACCTTATTACATACTAAAACGCTTCCGTCCTTCGTTTTTAGTGGGGAAAATAAATTCAAAGGAAACAAGTAGACAAGGAAACTAGGAGACAAGGAAACTAGGAGACAAGGAAACAAGGAGACAAGTAGACAAGGTGAAAAAGTTGCTAACTGACTATTTACTATAAAGTATTTACTATAAACTAGTTACAATAAACTAAAGACTAATTGATAAAAATTCTTTTCATATCGCAGTGGTATCCGCACCGTTACGACCCCATGTTTGGGTTGTTTGTGCAGAAGCATGCCGAGGCAGTTGCATTGTATGCCAATGTAGCTGTAATTTACGTGCATCCCGACCAAATGATAAAGAAGAGAGAAACAGTAATTAGCACAGAAAAAGGATTTCAGGAGATTCGGATTTATTATCCCACTGGTGGAAACTCCTTATTGGCAGGCATTCGCAAACAAATAGAATTTATTTCAGCTTACCGTGAAGGGTTTAAATTGTTGTATGAATCGTGGGGCAAACCGGATATAATTCAGGCCAGTGTTTTTACCCGAACAGCACTGCTAGGAACTTATATGAAGTGGAAAAACAAGATACCTTACACTGTAATAGAACATTGGACACGTTATTTTCGTGAAAAAACTTTTCGCAACGGTTTGCACCGCCGGTTATCAATACTGGCTGCTTCCCATTCCGACGCAGTTATGCCTGTAACCTTGCACCTTCAAAAGTGTATGGAACAGCATGGCATGAAAAATGACAACTATCACATTATCAACAATGTGGTAGATGATATTTTCTTCAAACGACTGGCAAAACCATCTCCTGAAAAGATACGGATACTAAATGTTACCTGTTTTGACGATGCACAAAAAAACCTGAGTGGTTTGCTGAACGTGATTCAGGCACTGCGAATAAAAAGACAGGATTTTGAGTTGGTACTTGTTGGCGAAGGACTTGATTCATATCATATCAAAGAACTTTCGCACGAAAAAGGACTTGGAAATGATGTGGTAATCTTTACGGGGATGCTAACCGGTGATGAATTAGTAAAAGCCTATCAGCAAAGTCATTTCAGCGTGTTGTTTTCCAATTATGAAAACATTCCGGTAGTGATTTCCGAAAGTTTTGCATGCGGATTACCTGTTATTTCGACCAATGTGGGTGGCATTGCCGAACATATTGACAAATCCAATGGTTTATTGATTGAAAAAGGGAATGAAATGGCTCTTTTTAAAGCACTGGATTATATGCTCGACCACTACACTGATTATAATCCCGAAGAGCTAACGGAGATGGCACGCAATAAATACAGTTATCCTTCCGTTGGAAAAGAGTTACTAAGCATTTATAAAAAAATATTGAACCAATGACAAACGGTCAGCGCCTGAAAGCTATTTACAGCATACTACGAAAAATACTGATTAAACCCTCCTCCATCTTTCTTGTTCTCAAAGACGAAACCGAATACGAGTCGTACCTGTTAAAGAAATATGGGAAAACCCAATTACCTACAGTAGATATTAATAATTTTCTGCAAAATGGAACTGCAGAAGTAAATCATTTCACTTTTTTGGATGGCTCTTCCCTCCTCACCGACCTTGCCTTATTAAAATCGGTGGCTGCTTCGTACAAGAAATGTGATTACATGGAAATCGGAACCTGGCGTGGTGAAAGTATTCTGAATGTGGCCGATACCGGTGCAAACTGTACATCGGTAAATCTTTCGCCCGAAGATATCATTGCCATGGGAATGAACGAAAAATACGCCCATTTGCACGGTTGCCTGATTCCTGATAAGAATAATATAAAAAGCGTGTATGCCAATTCACTGACTTTCGATTTTGGCACACTGAATCAGAAATATGATTTGATATTTGTAGATGGTGACCATAGCTATGAAGCTGTGAAATCGGATAGTGCCAAGGTGTATGAATTACTGAAAGACGATAATTCCATGATAATCTGGCACGATTACGGCTATAATCCCGAAACACCACGCCATTCGGTTATTGCTGCCATTTTGGATGGATTACCCGATGAGACACATCAATATTTGTATCATGTTTCCAATACTATTTGTGCAGTGTTTACCCGTCGCAATTTAAAATCAATAGTACTTGAGTCGCCGGTTGAACCGGATAAAGTATTCAGCGTTCAACTGAAAAACATCCCGTTCAAACACTGAAACCCATGCGCAGCCGTTTACATAAACTGAAAAGCAAAGTATCAAACAACACGAAAGTGGTTGAGAATTACTTTTTTATGACAGCTTTGCAGTTTATCAATTCGCTTTTCGGCATACTTATTTATCCTTACCTTATCAGGGTGCTTGGTGCAGGAAGTTACGGCCTGTATGTTTTTGCACTTTCTGTAACTTCTTATTTTATCGGATTTATCTCATTTGGATTCAGCTACCCAGCTGTAAAAGCACTGGTTGAGCATAAAGATAATCCAGAAATGAAAAACAGCATCGTATCGGGAGTATTCACAGCAAAATTACTATTGGCACTGGTATCAATTCCGGTTTTCATAATACTAATGCTCACAATACCGGTTATGAAGCTCCATCCGGCAATATTTGCCATCTGTTTTGCACAGATATTGAACGAGATTCTGTTTCCGCTTTGGTATTTTCAGGGAGTTCAGAAAATGCGAATAGTCACTTTCATTCAACTCGGATTGCGAATTCTTTCACTGCCATTTATTTTTTTGATGATAAAATCACCAGCTGATAATACCTTGTATGCCCTTATTGCTACCTTATCAATTGTAATGGGTGGAATTATATCAACATTTTATTTAATTATCAACGAAAAAATTAAAATCAGCCTATTACCTTTTAAATCACTGAAAGTTTTAATCAATGATTCAATGCCATTTTTCTGGTCAAATTCAACCGGAACGATTAAGCAGGAAAGTGTTACCATTATTATCGGAGCATTTTTCGGAATGCGGGATGTGGCTTTTTATGATTTGGCAAATAAAATAATTATTCTTCCACGTATGCTTACCATGAGCATTAACAGTGCGCTTTTCCCTAAAGTAATAGAAAACGTAAAGAAGGAAGTGGTTCGAAAAATCATACGTTACGAAACACTTATCGGGCTGGCAATTATTGCAGTCGTCGCGCTTACAGGATATTGGTTAGTATGGCTTCTGGGTGGAATAAATATGCTCCAGGCCTATCCACTTGCTATAATTCTGAGCGTTACAGTGTTAGTATGGTTAGTTGTGGGTTGTTATATAAGTTTTATCTTTGTACCTCAAAACAAATACTATTTCGTTACCCGTAATCAGTTCGTTGCATTCATAAGCTTTTTTCTGTTTTGTATTCCGGGTGTATTGATTTTTCATTCTATTGTGGCTGTTGTAGTGGCTCTTACACTTTCCGGTTTGAGCGAAATTGCTTATTGTAACTATCTGATAAAAAAACACCAACTACTTTGAATCCAACGGTTTCCATATTAGTTCCAATTTATAAAGTTTCGGATTATATTGAAAAATGTGCCGAAAGTCTTTTTAAACAGACTTTTGAAGATATTGAATACATCTTCGTGAACGATGACACTCCCGATGACAGTGTTGAAAAACTCGAAGCTGTTATTAAGTGCTTTCCTGCCCGAAAAGATAAGGTCACCATTCTTCATCATCAAGCCAATCAGGGTTTGGCAGCTGCCCGAAACACAGCTTTAGATGCTGCAAAAGGTGCATACATTGCTGTGGTTGACAGTGATGATTATATTGAGCCGGATATGATTGAAGTAATGTATAAAAAAGCGATTGAAGCGAATGCTGATATTGTAGTTTCGGATATGATTATGGAGTATCCTAATCGAACCGAGATACTTGAAGATTATCTTTCAACCGATGATAATGAGCACTTTAGCGATATAATTCGAAATGAACAATCACATTCATTTCTGTGCGATAAACTGGTTCGCAGAGATCTTTATCTTCTTCCGGAATGTCGTGTACCACAAGGCTTAGACTACTACGAAGACCGTCATGTAATGTCAAGATTATATTATTTCGCAAATATAATAGTAAAAGTAAACCGTGCATTTTATCATTATGTTCATTATAACTCGTTGGCAATTACCAAAAACAAAACTCGCATGCATTTTGAGAATGTGGTGACCTTTTGGAATTCCTTTGAAGATTTTCTAAAAGAGCATAATGAGTACGAAAAGTATAAACATTTACTTGCTTTACCCAAGGCACAAAGTAAGGTGCGTTTGATGATAGATACAAACACAGCCTCTCTACGCAGTGAATATGCTGATATCTTTGCTCATGAAGAGTTAATTTGCATCAAATCATTCCGTAGAGGTGAAAGACTTATGATGTGGCTTGTACGAAACAGACATTTCAACATGGCTCAATGGTTTCATGATATACTGAAGTGGAAAAATAAAAAACACAATAAATGACACAAAAGAAATTCTCACAAACCATTACTGTTAATGAACTTCAAACCGCATCCGAATATGGATCAGGATTATTACCCGTATTCGCAACACCTGCATTAGTAGCCTTAATGGAAAATACTGCCATGCAACTGATTGAATTACCCGAAGGTGGTTCGAGCGTGGGAACTTCCATCAGCGTGAAACATTTGAAAGCCAGTGCTATAGGCGAAATCATCAACTGTGAAGCCACATTGACAACTGTTGAAGGTCGTAAATACACGTTTGAATTAACTGCAACTGATAGTGCAGGTGATGTTGTCGGAACAGGGAATCATGAACGTATTTTGATAGATGTGGAGAGATTTATGAACAAATTAATTCAAAAATAACTGCAAAACAAAAATAGGTTAAAACTATTTGGCTTCAACTTTGTTTGAGAAATAAACATTACTTTTGCACCGTAAATTTTTTAAATTCATTCCAAAATGGACGACGACCCTGCGATACGAAATTTAGTAAGAATCATCCCGGTTCAGTAGGTAGTCTGTAATAATCTCACCACAGTCACCCTCTGAGTCGCAAAGAAAAGGAGGTGACAATGACATCACAAATCACATTTTACTTAAGCCAGGTAATTGGCTCTAAGATTTATGACCTGCATGGTACCCGGCTGGGTAAGGTCATAGATATTTACGTAAATGCAACACCTGAGACAATAGCTCAGGAAGAAGCATTCCGCCCGATATTTGTTGCGCTGAAAACCAAAATTGATGGTTCGGTGCGATATCTGGATTATCAATATATTCAGATTTCAGGCAAGCAGCAAAATTATAAGTTTAGTTGCTCTGAAATCAAAGACCTGCCTGAAGAAACTCTTCATAACAGTCTTCCGCTTGTAAAAAACATTTTGGACAAACAGATTGTTGATATTAACGGACGTAAACTGGTTCGTGTCAACGATGTACGTTTGGTTTCCATTGCTTCAGGAACTTATGCCATTGCTGTAGATATTGGCACAGAAGGTCTGCTTCGACGACTCGGGGTAGCTGATATAGTAAACAAACTGCTTAATATCTTCAAACTGGATTTGGACACCCGTTTCATTCTTTGGGACGACGTTCAGGCATTTGACACTACAAATTACAATATCAAACTGTCGCAAGCATCCAACAAGCTGCAACGCCTCCATCCCTCCGATTTAGCGGATATTATTGAAGAAATGGGTTCTGCATCACGTGCTAAAATTTTCGAAGCTCTCGATGAAGAACGTGCTGCCGACGTTTTGGAAGAAATGGAACCTTACGCACAGGCTCAGTTGATTGAAAGTCTGTCGATTGAAAAAGTTGCCGACGTTCTTGAAAAAATGCCTGCTGATGAAGTGGCCGATTTGCTCGATACGCTGGAAGATGAAAAAGCCGAACAGATTTTGAACGAAATGGAAAAAGATTCGTCGGAAGAAGTGCGCGAACTGCTTGAATACGAGTCGAAAGAAGTTGGTAGTTTGATGACGACCGATATACTTTCGTTCCACGAAACAATGACTGTGGAAGATACGCTCAACGAACTCCGCAGACAAAAACCCGAAGCCGATGTGTTATATCTGATGTTTGTAATTGACGAAAATGAAAAACTGATAGCCACTATTTCATTGCGCGATTTGGTGATTTCAGGACCACAAATGAAAATTTCGGAAATTATGAACAAAGATATTATCAGCGTTCAGGATGAAGATAAAGTAAATACGCTTGGCGAAATTATAGAGAAATATGACTTGCTGGCAATTCCGGTTACCGATGCAGAAAATACACTTTTGGGTATGGTGGTAATTGATGATATCGTGGAAGACCTTATGGATAAAGGTAAGACGAAGAAAGGAGGTCGGTCATGGCGATAATCAACAACAAAGATTTCAACAAGCGACGTAAATCTTTTTTCCGGAATATTGTTTTATTCCTTGCTATTTTAGGTCCGGGAATTGTTACCGGAAGCGTTGACAATGATGCTGGTGGTATCACAACTTATTCTGTAGCAGGTGCATTGTATGGTTACAACCTTTTGTGGACTATGATTCCGGCACTGATTGTGCTGATTGTTGTTCAGGAAATGAATGCCCGCATGGGGATTGTTTCCGGCAAAGGGTTAGCCGATTTGATTCGCGAAAACGCCGGTGTAAAAATCACTTTCTTTATTTTTGTCGGTTTGCTAATTGCCGATATTGGGAATACAACCACCGAATTTGCAGGTGTGGCAGGTAGTTCTCAGGTTTTTGGTGTAAGCAAATACATCAGCGTACCTATTGCGGCAGCATTGGTATGGTGGTTGGTGGTAAAAGGAACCTACAAACTGAGCGAACGCGTTTTCCTTATTTTCAGTGCATTTCTGCTGATTTATGTTGTTTCTGCCTTGATGGGGAAACCACACTGGAGCGAAATTGGTCAGGCTATGATTAAACCCAAAATTGAGTTTAGTATGGGTTATCTTACTGTGGTTATCGGAATTATTGGAACAACCATTGCGCCGTGGATGCAATTCTACATGCAATCGGCTGTAATTGAGAAGGGGGTAAAAATTACCGAATATAAATATACCATAGCCGATGTGATTATTGGTAGTATAATTACGGTTGTGGTTGCGTTCTTTATCATTGTAGCCTGTGCATCAACACTTCATGAAAACGGCATCAAAATTGAAGAAGCTAAGGATGCAGCCATGGCTCTGAAACCTATAGCAGGCGACCTTGCTTCAGCCACCTTTGCCTTCGGATTGTTTATTGCTTCTATATTTTCAGCCACTATCCTACCCGTAGCCACTGCATTTTATGTGTGCGAAGCTTTTGGTTTTGAAGCTGGTATCGATAAAAAATGGAAAGAAGCACCACAGTTTTACTGGTTATTCACCTTCATTATTATTATTGGTGCAGCAATAATTCTTATTCCAAATGCACCATTGATTACGATTACATTGTGGTCACAAGTAGCCAATGGATTACTGTTGCCGGTGGTTTTGATATGTATGATTTTGCTTGTGAACAACAAAGATGTGATGGGAACTCATGTTAATAACAGGTTTCAGAATATTTTTGGCTGGACAACAATAGTTGTATTAATCGGATTATCAGCTACTTTATTAATTTCTTCATTCTTTTGATAAAATTAGTTTGTAACTTTAGAAAAAAGTTGTATCTTTGCACTCGCTTTTGAGAAAAGCATTTCGGGGTGTAGCGCAGTCCGGTTAGCGCACCTGCTTTGGGAGCAGGGGGTCGTGGGTTCGAATCCCGCTACCCCGACTTGAAAATCAGCCACTTACAGTAAAATGTATGTGGCTGATTTTGCATCTATACATTTTTTTATGCACAAATTGAGCACAAATAAAAGTCAAACAATATGTTTCATCTGTATATTCTACTTTCCGAAGAATCAAACAAATTCTACATTGGATCTACTGGAAATCTTGAAGACCGAATAGTTCGTCATAACAGCGGAAGAAGCAAATCTACTCTATCGGGTATTCCATGGAAACTAATTTACACAGAAAAGTTTGAAACTCGCAGTGAGGCATATCGGCGTAAAAATTGAAATTAAGAGTTGGAAAAGCCATCAACGGATTGCGCAGTTGGTCAGCGCATCCCGTTAGAACGGGAGGGTCGTGGGTTCGAATCCCGCTACCCCGACTTGAAAATCAGCCACTTACAGTAAAATGTATGTGGCTGATTTTTTGTTGCATACTTTTTGCATACTAATTAATAGATTTCAAATTGAAACTAATCATTCAGGATTGGATAAAAACAAAAAAGCCTGAGTTAAAATAACAATTAACTCAGGCTTAATCAATACGTTTGCACTTTAAAAGAACGAAGATATAAATAAGGTTATAGTAAGTCCAATCAGAACAGAAATAGTAAACCAGCCAAAGATATTCTGTACTTTGTTATTCACATAGCTACCCATTACTTCTTTGTTGTTGACAATCAGAATCATACAAATTAAAACCACCGGTAGCAGAATACCGTTTGCTACCTGCGACCACAAGGTTATTAGAATTAATGGGGCATTCGGTATTAATATTATAGCTGCACCAATAATTATTATTGAGGTAAATAACCAGTAAAATTGTGGAGCTTCTTTCCATTTTTTATCAATACCTGCCTCAAAACCAAAGGCTTCACATACATAAAATGCTGTTGCTACCGGTAAAATAGTAGCTGAGAAAATGGAGGCAATAAATAATCCAAAAGCAAAGGTTATTGAAGCCAAACTACCGGCAATAGGTTTTAACGCCATGGCAGCATCTTTTGCTTCTTCAATTCTGATTCCTTTTTCGTGAAGTGTCGAAGCACAAGCCACAATAATGAAAAATGCGACAGTGACAGTTATCAAACTTCCAATAATCAGATCGGCAAGTGTATATTTATATTCGGTAATTTTAATTCCCTTTTCAATTACAGCAGATTGCATATAGAACTGCATCCAGGGCGCAATGGTGGTACCAACAATACCTATTACAATGGTCAGATATTCCTTATTATATTGTATATCCGGTTTAATCATTGCCTGACCGATTTCGTGCCAATGAGGTTTCCCTATCAATGCAGAAACGACATAGACCAACAAAAATGCACTGAAAATAAGAAATATACGTTCACTAAATTTATAAGTTCCTTTTACCACCAACCACCATACTAAGAGAGCTGAAATTGGCACACTTATATATTTACTAATATTAAAAACCTGCATACTTCCGGCAACACCGGCAAATTCAGTGGTTGTATTGCCAATATCAGCAATTAAAAGACCCACAAAAATGAAAAAAGTGATTTTCACACCGGCATTTTCCCGAATTAAATCAGCCAATCCTTTTCCGGTAACAATTCCCATTCGAGCATTCATTTCCTGAACCACTACTAATACCAGGAATGCGGGAATCATTGTCCAAAGCAGGTTATAACCATATAATGCACCGGCTACTGAATAAGTCGTAATACCACCGGCATCGTTATCTACACTACCGGTCACAATTCCTGGTCCAAGAATCGCTAAAAACAACAAAAAACTTCTAAAAATGGATTTACGTCGTCGGTTGAATTCTTTGTAATTAATTAACGCCATGATAATCCGCCTTTCTTCGTTTTGCGTTTTGACATTAAATCTTCAACAATATCGTCAATTACGACCATACCAACCAATGTATTTACAGCATCAGTAACCGGAATGGCAAGTAAATCATACTTTAATATAATAGCAGCCAGTCTGTCAGCTTTATCTTCATCCTGAACACTGATAAATTCGGTATTCATTATTTCTTTAAGGGTCATTGTAGGCAATGAAATTACAAGGTCACGAAGTGAAACTGTAGCTATCAGTTTTTCATTAGTATCAGTAATAAACAACGAATAAATCATGTCTGCTTCCGGTTGTTGTTTCCGCAATTCTGATAATGTTTCATCAACAGTCATTGTTTCCAGGAATGACAAGAAATCCGTTGTCATCAAACTTCCCACTTCTTTATCCTCGTATTCAAGTAGTTCACGAACATCTTCCGAAGATTCTTTCTCCATTTCGTTGAGAATCAGTTCCACCTTATCATCTTCCAACGTGTCAAGTAAATCGGCAACCTCATCTGCAGGCATTTTCTCCAGTACATCGGCAGCTTTTTCAATAGACAGACTTTCAATAATTTGTGCCTGTGCGTAAGGTTCCATTTCTTCCAACACATCAGCTGCTTTTTCCTCATCCAATGATTCGAAAATCTTTGTACGGGAGGCAGCACCCATTTCTTCAATAATATCGGCTAAATCGGAAGGATGTAATTTGTGAAGTTTGTTGGAATCGAGCGAAAGTTTAATGTTGAAATTTGACGTATCAAGTGCCTGTACATCATCCCACAAAATAAAGTTGGTTTCGAGAGCAATGTTGAATATATTGAGGAATTTCGTCAGAATTTCAGAAACTCCAAGTCGACGTAATAAGCCTTTGGTACTGACATCAACGGCAATAACAAAGGTGCCGGAATCAATTGAAACCAATCGAATATCATTTACCCGAACTAGTTTGCGTCCATTGATGTCTACAATTTGACGGTCAAGAATATTCTTTGCCAAAGGTAATGAACTCTCAATAGTTGAAGTTTCAAGATCTACTGTTTTAGAACAAATAAACTTAAATTTTTTCTGATTTCCGGAAATTTTGAAATAGTCATAGTTCAAATATCGAACCTCACCATTAATTTTAGTTTTAAGTCCTACAAATGCCGGTCTGAAAACCTCATCTTTATTAAGATTTTCTTGATGTGCATTTACATATATTTCTATGACTTTGCCTAATTGAGCTCCGTTTAGGTCATAGAGCTTACAGCCAATTATTTGGCTTAAGTAAAATGTAATTTGTGATGTCATTGTCACCTCCTTTTTTTGTAGATTTAGAAGGTTGACTGAGGGATAGAACTAACAGACGACCTTTTAAATCAGGATGATTTTTACTAAATTTCGTATCGCAGGGTCGTCGTCCATTATGGATTGTTATTTATTTTTACGGTGCAAAGGTAGTTTTTATTTTTTAAACACGATTGTGGTCAAAAAGTTTTAACCTATATTTAAACTGGCTTTAAAATATAAATTTGGTTTATGATTTCCATTTTTAAAATTAAATAGTTTTATTCTTCCATACTAAAAGATTATGAAACAACTGAGCCAAACCAAATAGCCTGTAACGAACTAAGGTCAACATCAGTTTTTCACCTTTTCTGAACGTAGAAAAGCAATATTTTTCTTCGTCAATAAAAATATTGGCATACTCTTTTCTAAGCTTCGAAGAATGGGTGTCAATCATCAAACGTACTTTGCTTTGTGTTTTTGGTAAAGCCAGAATCGACTCATATTTTTCATATTCATTATGTTCTCGCAGAAAATCATCGAATAAATTCCAAAAAGTTACAACATTTTCAAAATGCATCCGTGTTTTGTTCTTGGTGATGGCCAGTGAGTTATAATGAACATAATGATAGAAAGCTTGGTTAATTTTTACAATAATTTTGGCAAAATAATATAATCTGGACATAATATGACGGTCTTCATAATAGTTTAAGCCATTAGGTACCCTGCAATCAGGCCGGAGGTAAAGTTCACGACGAACAAGTTTATTGCACAAAAAAGTATGAGAATGGTCATTCAAAATAATATCTGCAAAGTGCTCATTTTCATTTTCAGATAGATAATCTACAACGATTTCTGTGTAGCCAGTATATTCCATTATCATATCTGATATGACTATATCTGCATCTGTTTCAATGGCTTTTTTATACATAGTTTCGATCATGTCAAATTCAATATAATCGTCACTATCAACAAAAGATATGTATTCGCCAGAAGCAATTTGTAAAGCTTCATTTTTTGAGAAAGCTGTTCCCTGGTTATTTGAATGCTGTAGTATTTTAATGTTATTACTTCGATTTGGGAATTTTTCCATCAAGCTTTCCAGTTTTTCCATACTGTCGTCGGGTGTAGCGTCATTTACAAATATAAACTCAATCTCTTCAAATGTTTGATTGAAGAGGCTTTCAGCACATCGTTCGATGTAGTTTGAAACCTTGTAAACCGGAACCAGTATGGATACTTTTGGAGTCATTTTCTCAACAGATTTTGAAAATTTCGTTTGAGAATGAGAGCTTTGTGTAAGAGATGAGCAAAAATAAAAAACTTATTCCGGATTAATAATAGCATGAGTTTTTCCCCACGTTTGAATTCACTCAAAACTGCAGTTTCTTCGTTGTAAAACATATTGGAATATTCTTTTCTAAGTCTATATGATTCAGTATCAATCATTAGGCTTACTTTACTCTTTACTTTATTTTTGTTTACATAAACCCGATACTTCTCAAACAAATTTTGATCCATTAGGAAATTATCGAATAAGTTCCAGAATCTTATAACATTTTCAAAATGCATTTTATGTCTGCTTTTAGTCATTGATTTTGCATTTTTATTAATATAATGATAGAATACACCTTCAAGTTTAACGATTTTAGTTGCATAAAAAAATAAGCGTGAAACCACGTGTTTATCTTCCATAAAATTTAAACCATCAGGTACCCTACACAATGGATTAGCATATAAGCTTCTTAAAATCAATTTATTCCATAAAACTGTAGTAAAGGTATCATTAACAATAAAATCATGAAAAGTTTGTGAACTTACTTCAGAAACAGACTCGCTAATAACTATAGGACCTTCAACATTTTCGATAATATAATCCATAACTACCAAATCAGCATTTTCTTCGGTTGCCTTATTGTAGAGTTTTTCTATCATATCCGACTCTATATAATCATCGCTATCAACTATAGCAATATATTTACCACGAGAAGCATCTAATGCAGTATTACGAGCCGCAGCAAGTCCACGATTAACTTCATGATGTAAAATTTGAACCTGATCCTTCCGTTTAGGAAACTTTTCAAGTGTTCTAAGTAGTATTTCAATGCTATTATCGGGTGTAGCATCGTTTACAAAAATATATTCAAGATCCTCAAATGTCTGGTTGAATAGACTTTCGGCACATTTCTCAATGAAATCCGAAACTTTATAAATCGGAACTAAAACGGATACTTTAAGATTCATTTATACCTATTTTTAAGCGTTCTTTGTAATCTTGTTTTTGAAAATAATCGCTTTTTGAAAAATATAAAATGTTATAAATAATCTATGTCTTAAAAACCATAAAAAACGACGTTCTCCTTTTGAAAAAAGATGTGAACATCTTTTTTCTTCTTCAAAAAAAATGTTAGCATAAAGTTTTCTTAATTTAAAGTCATTAGTGTCAATCATTAAGCGAATTTTTCTATGAATTTTCGTATAATCCATGTATAGTTTGTACTTCTCAAAAAGCTTCTTCTCAGTTAGAAATTGGTCGAAGGAGTTCCAAAGTATAACTGTATTCTCAAAATGCATTTTTCCCATTTTTTTTGTCAATGACTCAGTGTTTCTGAAGTCATAATGATAAAATACTTTATCCATTTTTCGAATAATTTCGGCAAAATAAACTAATCGCACATAAACATAAAAATCTTCCTGATAATTTAAGCCGTTTGGAATCCGGCATTCTTTCATTTTGTATAAATTGCTTTTCACAAATTTATTGCAAAGATTATGTGACCTTTTTTCAGTTAAAATATTTAATAAATTTTCATCTTTATCAGCCGAGACAGAATCCGAAATAATTTCACTATGGTCATGATATTGAATTTCCATATTAAACACTACAATATCAGCATTTTCCAGAATAGAAAAATTAAATAATTCTTCAATAGAGTTAAGTTCAATATAATCGTCACTATCTATAAATGCAATATATTCTCCACTTGAATTATCAATTGCAATATTTCTGGATACTCCCACACCTTTGTTCTCTTGGTTTACAATTATCTTCACTTGTTTTTGTCGGTTAGGATATTTTGATAAAATATTTCTTAATATTTCAATGCTGTTATCGGGGCTTGCGTCATCCACAAAAATGTATTCTATATCCTGAAAAGTCTGTTCAAACAAACTTCTGGCACAACGCTCCATGTATTTTGAAGCCTTATATACAGGTACTAATATCGATACTTTTGTTGTCATAGCAGGTTGTTTTTCTTAATAAGGTAATTACAATAGATAATTTCGCAAAGACCTGATAAAGATAAAGAAATGACGATTATGTATATATTCTTATAAATAAGTAAACTCGGGATACAAAAAATAAAGAAAGAAATAAATGCAACGAGTTGATTTTTAGTTACAAAATAGAATTTTTTGGCAGGAACAAAAATAAAACTTATATAACTTCCTACAACTAACCACACTAATACCGTGAAACTAAGAATAATAGCCATTGGATAGGCATTGAGCATCTCTTTACCACCTAATAATAGCACTATCCAGTGTCCAAAAATAATGATTAAGCTCATTACTACTAAACCAATCCAAATCTCATATCGAATTATTTTCTTAACTGATGATTTTTCTTTATTCACAATCATCTTTGGAAATAAAGCGTCATTAATATTCAATGTTAACATTCTGGGAATTGTAATAATCTTTTCAGCTAAATTGTAGAATGCCAGATCTTTCATACCAAAAAAAGTTCCAATAATAATATTTACGCTTTCTTCCTTTATTATTCCGGTTGAAGAAGACCAAAAAAATGGCAATGCATCTTTGAAGTATTTTTTTAAAACAGAAACTGCGATAAACTGATATCTTATTGATTCATTTTTATATAAATATATTAAGGCTATTAAAGCACTACTAATATTTG